>NZ_JAJCPX010000003.1:0-151069 GCF_020563125.1 Longicatena sp. 210702-DFI.1.196
GAATTTCAACCATGCCTGTACATGGTTGAAATATAGCGACTGCCTGTCGCACAAAGAAGATGAGACTACTTGCCTCATCTGATGTTACATCATTGGTGAAAATAAATTCAAGATGGAACGCATGATACGCACTGGCAGTTTCACATTCTTGCATTCTTCCAAGGTAACTTCATGTGATTTTGCCAAACTATGTAAATAATCCTGTTTTACATCCATAACAACCTTGCTGCGATAGAACCAGACACCACATTCATAATGTAAATAATAAGAACGATAATCCATATTAACAGTTCCCACAACGGCCATATCATCATCAACGACAAAAGTCTTTCCATGGACAAAACCAGGCGTATATTCATAGATTTTAACACCAGCTTCTATTAATGGCTGATAATTGGCTCTGGTTACCGCAAATACATACCATTTATCCGGAATGTGAGGTACTAAAATACGTACATCTACACCATTCTTGGCTGCTAAGGTCAGTGCTGTTTTCATCTCATTGTCAATCACTAAATAAGGCGTTGTCGCATAAACATAACGATTGGCACCATTGATCATATTGATATGTGTATATTCCCCTACATTCTCATTGTCTGTCGGAGAATCACTGTATGGCTGCACATAGCCATCATTTTCAATATCTATAAACTCATTGAAATCCGGTTTAAAATCAAATACATTATCTTTGATCTTTTCATCATAATTCCAGAATTGCAAAAACATTAATGTCAGATTCCAGACTGCCTCACCTTTTAACATGACACTGCAATCTTTCCAATGCCCAAAACGTTCTTTCGCATTGATATACTCATCGGCCAGATTAATACCACCGGTCATCCCAACCTTACCGTCAATAACTAAGATTTTGCGATGATCGCGATTATTCATCTGAATGGCTAGTCTTGGTTTAATGGGATTGAATACTTTTGCTTTCATCCCCAAGCCTTGTAACACCTTATAATAATCAGGTGCTAAGGTCGTAATACACCCGGCATCATCATATAATACACGTACTTCTACTCCTTGTTTCACCTTTTCAATCAGAATATCCAAAATCGTATCCCACATGACACCCGGAGCGATAATGAAGTATTCTAAAAAAATGAACTTCTCCGCTTTTTTCAATTCTTCTACCATTACAGTAAATTTATCTTCGCCAATCGGAAAGAAGGTTGTTTCTGTATGTTTATAAATAGGAAAGCCGGCATTTTTCCATAAATAATTCGCTTGTTTAAATGCTGCTGTATCACTATTTTGCAATTCTTCCATGATTTCAGCATTTTGCCATATGATTTCCTTATATTCACTAAATGCCTGATTATCACGAATACGCAATTCTTTGGGCACCTTCTGACCGCCAAACAATAAATAAATCAATCCACCAAACACCGGTAATGCCATAATCAACAAGACCCATGTCATCTTATAGGTAGGATTATCATTGCGGTTAATGACATACACACTGATGATAAAGCTTAATGCAATTAAGAGAAAATAAATCCAGACAAAGTATTCGCTCAGCTGAAAAACGATACCAAAGAATACTCCCAACTGTATCAGAATCAAGACAGCGACAATAAATATTTTGTTATGTAAAAGGGATAAGATTTTTCTTAACATACATTCCCTCCTTCTCTACTTATTTTTGGCTTTTGATATAAGCCTGCAACATGTTGATAATTTTTGTTATCTGTGTGGCATCAGCATCCCGATCTTTACCGGTCCCTGTTCCCATCACATACAGACGATGATCTTCATCAAGAGTACCACTGGCAATCACAACGGCTTTACGGAAATAAGACATTGCAGTTTGTACACGCATAGATTCATCTAGCTTAATAGTTTCTATTTGTTTCCCTTTTTCTGGATAACACTTAGCAATTTCCATTGCCAGCTTACGATTGCTAGGATTATAACCAATCATTGTTGTATCCCCTTTACCGATACAGTCTAAGCAAATCACATTTGGATTCTTACCATCCTTGACAAAGTCCTCATCAGCACATCTCGCTCCTAAAAAGCTCCCTTTATTTTTATCCGTAAACAGAAACGCAATACGTTGACGTTCATCTTTATCCAAACTTTTAGCTAATGCCACCGCAGCCGCCACTGCACTGGAATTACGATTCACATTATGGCGGTTACCGATGCCATGTACCATCAGATAGATCAAAAAGATTACCAGTACAAACATCAGAAAGGACATTAAATTTGCCATTGTGGGCGCACTTAGAAAATTTCCACCAATATACAGCCCCGCTAAAATAAATACATATAATAAGATAATCGGTACATAAGTAGCAATTAAGGTTTTATTCATGGTTTTCGTTCCATCAAGAGGAAAGTAAAAGACCTTATGCCAGAATTTACGTTCCGGTGTATCATATGGCACAACGATGACCGTCTTCATACGCTTGCGATTGCCATAAAAATAATCCTCAGCTTTCATAACGATGAGCTTGCTGCCTTTTATCATCGTCTTTTCATAACCGGCTTGCGTCATGTCTTCATGCAAAGCTTTTGCAAATTTATGTTTTTGCTTTCTTGTAAAGCGTTTTCCATATGTTTTCGTATATTTCTCAAACAGCTCTTGTTCCATATGATTACCTCCTGCGCAATATCTTTCATTATACTAAAATTCTGCATATTTTTATAGTGTCCGTGCTATATTTCCATGACAATTCACATCATTTGTATGAATTCATAAAGAATGGAACCGTTCTCATATCATTTGTCGAAAGGAATAGAAAAAAGCAAGTTCACCGTTTCGAGTGAGTTCTACTCTTTTGACATCCATATGTTATCAGATGTAGTATCATTTTCTACTTAGACAGTTAACACCACAAGTAATAAAACCGTTTATTTATTTGGGTGGCACGTTTTTGCCTTAATTCTTCAATAAAGTTTTTATCATTCATTCTAAAATTCCTCCAATCAAAAAAGGCAACTACCGTATCTTGATAATTGCCTGTCAATAAAAAGATGTATAGAAAAAGCAGTCTATCCTAAGACCAACTACTCTGATCGTAATGAAGTGCTTGTATTTTCTTTACCACTTCTTGCCTATAATTTTCAATATCCAAAAGTCTTTTTTTACCTGCTGTTAAATACATAATCGGTAAATCAATTTTTTCAAAATCATTCAACAACAATAGTGGTTCTTCACTTTGACAAGTATTTCATATATTTCTTTAATCGCTCATCAATATATGCGTCCATGTTGGCATATCCGAACATTTTATCCACATTTTGTAAATAAAGTTTTATAAGTTCCTTTTTATCCATAGAATCCCTCATTTCACTTATAAAGCTTTGATGTTTACTATATAAATGCTTTAAGACCAAGTAAAATAAGTACAATAGCTATTACTGGAACGGGCATCATACAAATAAGAAATAAATTTAATTTTTTCTTTGCCTCGTCTGTATTTTCTTGTTTCATTTTTTTGATTTTTTGCAAAACAATAACTGGAAAAGAAAGAAAAATAAGACCACCTATTAAAATCATTGCAATATTCATTTACATAATCCTCCTCAATAAGTTTATATATATTTGCCGTGTGAAATAGATACTTTTTATATCACACCTTATAAAATGCAGTTTTACCTTGTAAATACAGCTTTTTCCGTTTGTGAATGTCCATTGTCTTTTGTTTTTTCTGCCCCCTTTTTTAGATAACGGGGGCTTAATCTTCGCTCGCCGCAGGCTCACTCCGTCTGTTCAACTAATAGCATCACATTACCAAAAAAGAAAAAATTGTATGTTATTTATCTTCTAAAATAGCACCATATTTCGTATGTGGAAGATACTGTATTTTTAAATAAGTATGTTTATCAACATACCCAGAAAATACTGTAAATTCGATTTCATCATTTGTAACTTCATCATATAGAAAAATACTTCTTCTTTCAGAAGATACATCCGCACCACCATGAGCTTGTTCAGTCACATATCCTTCTGCATAGCTATACTGTTTGTTTATGATATAAGGCATATCTAAAACAAAATCTTTCAAATATAAGATTAAAAGAATGGCAATTATCATAAAGACGGCATTCGCCAATCGAAGAAATATTATATCGTTTTTTCCAGTATATTCTTTTTTTATCGCTTCTTTATCAAAAAATATCGCATAAACAAGCTTTCTCTTTTTGATAAGATAGATAATACAAGCAATTAAAGCTATAACAAATAATGAAACCCGTATAAACAATCTAAATATAGCAAAATCCATAATATTCTTCTCCCGTATAAATAAGGTAATTGACAATATTATAACATTTGCAATATAGACCGTCATCCGTTTTCTGCTATATGTTATATATATTTTTTTATCCCATGTTTTTTCAAGAGTGCAAGCATTGCTTACGCAACAAGCTCTTGACAATGCATGCTCTAAAAAATGATAGATAATCAAGCAGAAAAAGGACAAGTTATGCTGTGTTACAGCAACGAAAAGACATCTCATATCTTGTATAAAATGCTATTTTCTTTGACGTATCAAGGTTCTTTCAATCTAGTAAATTAGTGGTAAATCTCTTTTGCCTTTTCATTCATATTGCTTAAAGTCCCTGTGTTTATGCAGATGATCAGATTTTTAATCTTTTTTATAGAAAAAATACCTGCAGAACAGGTATTATGAAGTAATTTCGATTGTTTTTTCGAAAGGGTTATAAAACGTTTTTATGTAAACCAGAGGTTTACCATTTTTACTGCGAATCGTACTTTCTGCCATAATGATTGGTGTTGTAATCTTTATTTTTAACTGATTGGCATATTGTGCAGGCACGATCATTGGATGAAATCGTTGGGTTACCGTCCCCTGTTCAATATAACTGTTCAGATTCAGCAGCTCTTTTAAATGGTTAATTTCATCGTCGCTCACCAAACTTCGGATGAAATATACCTCTTCTACACTCAATGGACGATGATTAATCTTATTGACGCGTACTACTCTCAACATATAATCCGTTTCTTTTATTTCTAGGTAAGGCGCCATTTCTTCGGCCTTTTTTACAGAAAAATAAATAACGCTGAAATCCATGGCATCATGTTCCTGTAATAATTCTGAAGTTAGATTTTTCTTAATCAGTTTACGGTCAGCGACAAATGTACCCTTATTCTTGTCGCGATATAACACACCTTCTTCCACAAGCTCATTTACAGCATTGCGGACGGTCATACGACTGGCGTCAAACCGAATTGCCAGTTCGCGCTCAGATGCTATCGGTGAATTCACTGGTTTCCCATTGATCTCATCTAATAGCTGTTGCTTAATTTCGAGGTAACGTGGGGTAGCCAAGTCATTCACCTCCCTTTCCGATGAAGCTTTTATCTTATTTCATAAAGCCAAAAGTCAGCCATGGTTTAATATAATCCAATAACATGGTTTCGTTGGCTGGAATATGTCCAATAACATTTTTCCTTCCATCATTTGGCATATCTTTCAAGACAATGTGCAATTCCCCTTTGTAACGTGCATACTTATCATTGATAATGACAACATCGCCACGTTTCAAATCTCTTGTATTCTTTGGTGGCACACTTTCTTTCGCAAAGGTTACCCGAGGCATGGTACTTCGTGCCATGTATTCACTCATATCACCTCTGACAAAGTGTGGATGTTCATATAAGATTTTCTCTTCTGTAGGAAGTAAATCCGCCTCAAAATCAATCTTAAAGGTTAATTTACCCGGATCAATCTTGGATAATATAGCCAATTCTTCTTCACTGGCGAAGCAATTGGCAATGATAACATCATCTACCAAACGTGTCGCAAATAAATGTCTTGCGGCAACATCAACCGGTAAATCACGATGCATTTCTAAGGTACATAAGCCTTCATTGACCGGCCAAGGTCCAAAGGTATTGGGCTGTTGTGAAGAAATAAAAGCAGCCACCTTAATATTTTGCGCCTTAATATCGCTACTGCATTTTGCAAAGTGTGCATAACTCAATCCACTGTAACGCTGTGGATAAAAGTTATGACAGGTGATGATCGTATCCAAATTGGGATAATGACTCATGATGTTATCTAAATATTTTGTACCTAAACTGGCATTGATTTCAATTTTCAAATGTTCTGGATTATAGGTCATTTGTGCTTCCTTCAAAGAATCGAATCCCTCATCCAGACGAATGCCATCTGCATGCATTTCTTTAAAGAAAGAAAGATCATCATAGGATACGCCTAAACGTTCAAAGACGAAAGGCGCGACATCCAAGATAACTTCCATGCCATAAGTGTGTGCATGGTCCATCAGTTCGCGAAATTCTTTGACGATTTCTTCCCTGCTTTTTTCCACACTTAATAAACATGTAAAGATCCTTTTGAAACCATATTTTGCCGCCAGTGTGATATACTCTTTGTCCTTTTCCAAAGTGGAATGCTCCGGATACAGACAGATTCCTAATCTAGCCATGATTAGCCTCCTTTGAGTTGACAGCCTATGCTTCTTGGTTATCTTCTATTTTATTTTCTTTTGCTTTTTCTTCTTGTGCATATTTTTCAACGGCTCTTAACAGTCGTGTTGCACGTTTTTTTGCTCTACCTTTATAAAACAAGTTCATAAGCTTGAAGTTCCAGTCACTGCTTCTGTTTCTTCCTTTAAAATCTTCGCTATAGGTTACTCCGATACGACCGTCTGCTAAATCTTCAATCTCATAGCTTAACGTGTTCACCCCTCCATAAGAGGAAAACTCGGCTTTGTAAATATGCGGTGGATCCCATTCTGTGATATTGATATCCACTTCCCCTTTGCGTCCTACTTTATTCTTCATCGTTTTCTTATAAGAAAACCCTTTATGAAGCTGTTTGACACGTACCTTTTTCCCAGTTGCTTCAGAAATATCGTACGCAACAGATTCAGCGATGTGCTTGAAGAAATCAGCTGCATCAATATATAACAATTCCTGTACCTGTATCATCTTGCTCACTCCTTAAAAACGCTTATTTATAAAGGTATTATACATAAATCTCTCTTGTATTACAAATCTATTCAAAGCCATGGTGTTCTGCCAGTTCTTTAAACCAGCGACCACTTTTTTTAATGATTCTTTCTTGTGTTGCAAGGTTTAGTTCTACCAAACCATAACGATTCTTATAGGCATTCAGCCAGCTCCAACAATCAATAAAGGTCCAGACATGGTAACCGATACAATGACTGCCTTCTTTTATGCCTTTTGCCAGCCATGTTAAATGGTCTTTAAAGAATGCTATACGATAGTCATCTTTAATTCTTCCATCTTTACGGAAGCGTTCTTCATTTTCCACACCCATACCATTTTCCGTAATCATCCATTCAATGTTGCCATAGTTATCACGAATATTCATCGCAATATCATAGATCCCCTTTGGATAAATTTCCCATCCACGATAAGGATTCATCTTTCTTCCCGGCATTTCATAATGATCAAAGTAATATTCTGGTGTAAAAGGAGCATCCGGATTAGGCATATTGGCTTTTGCACAAACCCGCACCGGCTGATAATAATTAACCCCTAAGAAGTCAACACGATTTTCTTTAATCACTTGCAAATCTTCTTGTGTATATGTTGGCATTAAGTCATGTTTACGAATAATTTCAACTAACATGGGATCATATTCACCCTTAACAGAAGGATCCAGAAAACTCTTATTCGCAAACAATTCGGCGATTGTAGCCGCTTTTACATCTGCCGGATGATCACTTCGAGGATATGCCGGAGTCAAATTTAACACGATACCGATCTTGCCTTCCTTATCAATCTTGTGATATTCCCGAATGGCTAGGGCACTGGCAAGTGCTGTGTGGTATGCTACTTGAACTGCCGCTTTGGGATCTACCTTACATGGATAGTGATAACAACTTAAATAACCACATTCCACATGGACAATAGGTTCATTAAAGGTAAACCAATGTTTTACCTCTTCATGGAATAAGGTAAAACAA
Organism: Longicatena sp. 210702-DFI.1.196; assembly: GCF_020563125.1. Taxonomy (NCBI): domain Bacteria; kingdom Bacillati; phylum Bacillota; class Erysipelotrichia; order Erysipelotrichales; family Erysipelotrichaceae; genus Longicatena; species Longicatena sp. 210702-DFI.1.196. Next base: position 7,936 of record NZ_JAJCPX010000003.1, read on the forward strand.
GTTTTTGCATATACTTGATAATATGCAACTACCTGTCGATTTTCCCAACCGCCGATTTCCTGCAAAGCTGCTGGCATATCAAAGTGATATAAATTCACAAAAGGTTCAATACCATTCGCCTTTAATTCTTGAAATACATCTTTATAAAAGCGAACAGCATCTTCATTGATTTCACCATATCCTTTTGGGAACAAGCGCGACCAGCTGATAGATGTCCGAAAAGAATTGTGTCCGGTTGCTTTTAAAAGCTGGATATCACTTTGATAGTGTTCATAAAAAGTGGAAGTTGTGCCTGGACCAATTTCATCATGAAATTTAAATGGTTCTTGTTCATACCAAAGATCCCAGATATCTGCTCCTTTATCATACGATGTATGAGCACCTTCGCATTGTGTAGCGCTGGTTGCGCTTCCGAAGAAGAATGATTTTGGAAATTCTACCATTTCCCATTCTTCCTCCTTTCCTTTTGGGCAGACTTTTTCAGAATGATGACACCTAACAAAACAATCGACAATCCTCCAATGATCATTGGAAATGGATTTGCCATTTGTTGTGAAAACATAATAAATAATAATCCGATACCGATCATAAAGACCTGCCAAGATGCCCACTTTTCCATACGTATTACCTCTTTCTTCATCATTTATGTTGATAAGTTTCCTTATTTGTTTTCAATTTTTTTATTTAATGCGATAAATTTTTCTGCCAGAATCTTAAATGATTCAGCAGACATCAATTGATCCTCTGCATGAACCAGCAGTAATACAACTTCTGTGTTTTCACCGTTTGCTTCTTTTTGAATCAGCTGTGCATGTGCACTGTGTCCACCGGTGAAGAATTCATCGCCTTCTTTAATTTTTGCTTCAGCTTCGTCGAATTTACCCTGTTCTGCCAGATCAATTGCTTCAATGTAGCTTCCTCTTGCCATACCTACTGCAGAAATGATCTGGAAACAAATTAGTTCAATACCTTCCATGGTTATATTCTCCTTTTTTAAAAAAGCAGAGAAGGGATTTTCCCCTCCCTGCAAGTGTACTGCTTATTCTGTGTCAAACTGACCTTCGTTTTCTTTTGCTTGCATACGGTTTGCCAACATAACGAATGGTGTCCATAATACAAAGGAAACGCCCAAACATAAGATTGAAACCAATGCAGCAAGAATGTTACCGCCAGTTCCCATAAATGCGTAGATACCAACAGGCATAACCCAAGGTACCTGAACAAATACAGGAGGAATAATGCCAGCCATTGTAAAGCCTAAAGCGATAGCTGCACATATAGGTGGAACGATCAGCCAAGGAATGATATAAATCGGATTCAATACAATTGGCATACCGAAGATAACAGGTTCATTGATATTGAAGATACCCATAGGAGCTGCTAATTTTGCAACGGCCTTAGAATCATCTCGTTTAGAGAAAATCAGGATGGCAATCAGTAAACCTAAGGTTACCCCGGAACCACCCATTTGTGCATAAGCATCAAAGGAGCCACGTGTCCAATCATAAGGCATACCGACAGTTGTATGATGTTTATTGAAGAAATCCAAGTTTTCTAGCAACGCAGGTGTATACACACCTTCGATAACTGGTGCCATAACATTGGAACCATGCAGACCAAAGAACCAGAACAGCTGTACCAAGAAGACAATCAGAATAACACTGAAGAATCCCTGCGATAAGCCAAGCAAAGGTTTCTGAATATATTCAACGATCAAGTCGTTTGGATAAGAGCCAGTGCAAGCAACACAAATTTGTGTTACGATACCAAATACGTAAATAGCAATGACACCAGGAATGATAGCAGCAAATGCGTTACTTACTGCTGGAGGTACAGAATCAGGAAGCTTGATCGTAATTTTCTTAATCATTAATTTAATATAGATCATGCTAGATAAGATACCAACAATCAGACAAGTAAACAATCCACTAGCACCTGTATAACTGGAACCTAAATAGCCCCAACCGCTGGCACCATGTAAAACAACGGCTTTTCCGGCATCATTTAAGGCAACATCTAAACCGGCACCCTTTAAAGCATCCAGTGCAGAAGTTGCAACACCTGGTAATTCATAATCAAAGATAGCACTTTGTCCCATACAAGTAACAACGGCAGCAAATGCAACAACGCCACCGGCGATTGGGTTGACATCATAAGATTTTGCCAGATGATATCCTAATGAGAATGTGAAACACAAACCTAAAATAACAATAGAGCCAAAGTAAACGTTTCCGTTTACATTGATGATTTGCTGCACATTAGCAACAAATTCATTGCCTTCACCCCACCATGTATTTGGTAAATCGCGCAGGAATACGTTTAGCAATACTGCCAAACTACCTACCATGGTAACCGGCATGATGGAAATAAATCCATCACGGACAGCAACTAAATGTCTTTGACTGCCGATTTTAGCAGCAATTGGCATAAAGTGCTTTTCCATCCAATCCATAAAAGCATTCATAATTTTTCTTTCCTTTCACTAATTGAGTTTTTGAGTTTGAGTTAAATTTAAGCTGGTAATTGTGTTATTTCCCCAGCAGTTTCAGTGCTTGATCTAATACTTTCGCACCGTTCATCATCGCATACGCCTGCATGTCGATAACAGTTACCGGTTTCTCTCCGGCAATACCCTTCATTTTTGACTCCAGGAATCTAACCTGAGGTCCCAACATCATAATATCAGCGTTGCCAATATTATTTGCTGCTTCTGCATCACCTACTGCCCAAATTTCAGCTTCGATACCTCTTTGTGCGGCAGCATCTTTCATTTTGTTTACCATCAAGCTGGTTGACATTCCGGCAGAACAAACAAGCAGAATTTTAATCATGTGAATTCCTCCTTTCCACTTGGTATATACCACTTTACACACTTATGATAACACGTTTAAAAATTTATGCAACCGTTTTCTTTCTTTTTTTAAAAAAAGTTTTGAGCTATCATATTTGTGACTATATGCGCATAAAATACAATAAAGAAAGGATTTTATTTGAATCAATAACATCATAAGAAAGAAAGTTAAGAAAAACCTCACATTCGTATGGACACGCTTACACAGGTATGTTATTATGGTATAGACCACTTGGGATTATACGGTCAATTCATTCAAATGGTATAGTCCACTTTACAACGATGAGGAGGCATTTATGAAGAAAGATACTGTTAAAATTGTAACAATTGGAGGCGGCAGCAGTTATACACCAGAATTAGTGGAGGGATTCATTAAACGTTATGATACCCTACCGATTCGCGAACTTTGGTTAGTTGATATTGAAGAAGGCAGAGAAAAGCTGGAAACCGTCGGTGCTCTTGCGCAGCGAATGGTTAAAAAAGCCAATCTTCCTATGAAGGTCATTCTCAGTTATGATCGTCAAGAAGCCTTAAAGGATGCTGACTTTGTAACAACACAGATGCGTATCGGTCGTCTTCCTGCACGCGTGGAGGATGAGCGAATCCCATTATCGCATGGTATGATTGGTCAAGAAACCAATGGTGCCGGCGGTATGTTTAAAGCTTTCCGTACGATTCCCGTCATTCTTGACATTGTCAAAGATATGCAGAAACTATGCCCAAATGCATGGATGATCAACTTTACCAATCCTGCCGGTATGGTCACTGAAGCCATACTGCGCTATACCGATTTTAAAAAGGTGATTGGCTTATGCAATGTTCCTGTGAATATGGTTGCTGGCATTGCCAAGATTCTCGGTGTTGAAGAAAACCGTGTAACCTTAGAGTTACAAGGTGTAAATCATTTTATCTTTGCGACTGATGTTTTTGTCGATGGCAGTTCTGTCATGGATACTATCGTGGAAAAGTATGCAAATGTGACTGCTGAAGATACGCTTGCAATGAAAAACTTTATCTCTTTGCCATATTCTCCTTCCTTTATACGCGGTTTACATGCCATACCATGTCCCTATCATAATTACTATTTCTTTACAAAGGAACAGCTGGACGAAGAGCTGGAACAATGGAAAGAAGGTACGGTGCGTGGCGAAGTTGTATCACAGGTTGAAAAAGAACTCTTTGCCCTGTACAGCCATCAAGAACTAGATGTCAAACCGAAACAGCTGGAACAACGTGGCGGTGCTAGATATTCTGATGCCGCATGCAACTTAATTCAGTCTATTTATAATGATACCGGTGATATTCAGTACGTAGATGTAAGAAACAACGGAGCGATAAGCAATCTGCCTCATGACAGTGCTGTTGAAGTAGCCTGTCGGATAACCGCGGATGGTCCTAAACCTATCGCAACCGGTGAATTAAAATGTACCATTAATGGTTATGTACAAATGATGAAGTCGTTTGAACGCATGGTCGTTGAAGCTGCTGTCACAGGGAACCGTGATTTGGCAGTGACCGCATTAAATATGAACCCTCTATGTCCAAGTGATGAACTGGCCAATGTGGTCATCGATGAATTGTTAGAAGCACATAAAGCTTATTTACCACAGTTTCAAAAGTAATGTTTAACATTGAAAAGAGCCGTTTTATGGAATGGCTCTTTTCTTTATGCCAAAATGGCATTTATGTGATATCCTACAAGAAATACTTATCGCTTCATGATAAAATAAGGACATTGGAAAGGAAGTATTCTATGGAAAAGGAACACCGTGAAGTATGGTTTGATAATGATTTGCAAATTGAAGCTTATCAGCTGCATGGCATTGTGCAAAAGTTTCCAAACCATTTTCATCCGTATTATGTCATTGGCTTTATTGAAGGCGGCAAGCGTCAGATGTGGTGCCGTCATAAAGAATATGTATGTGAAAAAGGCGATATGATTTTATTCAATCCATTAGATAATCATCATTGTGCTCCACTTGATGATTCCATTTTGGATTATCGAGCTGTTAATATTCAGCCCGAGGTCATGCAAACGATCATGGAAGAGCTCTTTCAAACAAAGCAGCTTCCTCATTTCACGACACCGCTTATTAAAAACTGTGAATATACCCAGCAGTTATCCTCACTTTATCAGGCAATCATGGAACAGGCTTGTACTCTAGAGAAAGAAGAAGCATTATACTTTTTGATGCAGCCACTCATGGAAAACTATATGGAAATAGAAAAAGAAGATGCACCGCTAGAGGAACCAATACAAAAATTATGCGCATATATGGAAGAACATTATGCAGAAAACATTACACTGCAAACGCTAAGCGAACTATCGCATTTCAGTAAATCTTATTTATTAAATGCCTTTACTCGACAAACCGGAGTATCCTGTTATCGCTATTTACAAACTGTTCGTATTCATCAGGCAAAAAAGATGTTAGAAAAAGGACTCTCTTTGAAAGATGCCGCAATGGCAGCCGGTTTTAGTGATCAGAGTCATTTTACCAATTTTTTTAAAATGTTTATCGGACTGACACCAAAACAATACCAGCGTATCTTCCTGAAAGGAGCTATGCATGACGAATAATCGAAAACAAGGACATCTATGTGCCTTTCTCACCATTTTCATATGGGGCACTACCTTTATCTCAACTAAAATTTTATTAGCCGACATGACCCCTTTACAGATTTTATTTACCCGCTTTGTGATTGGCTATCTCACGCTATGGATCATGTATCCGCATCGTTGTACACTAGAAGATAAAAAACAGGAACGATGGTTTGCAGGTGCCGGGCTTTGCGGAATTACCTTATATTATCTGTTAGAAAATATCGCTTTGCTGTATACACAAACGACCAATGTCGGTGTCATTATCTCGATTGCTCCTTTTTTTACTGCTTTCTTAAGTTCAAAGATCATGAAGGAATCCTCCAAAGGGCGCTTCTTTTATATAGGATTTGCTTTGGCAATGCTTGGTATCTTACTTATCAGCATACCGGATAATGCCGGTGTATCCTTGCATCCTTATGGCGATGTATTGGCTTTGCTAGCAGCTCTTGTTTGGTCCATCTATTCTCTGCTCTGTCGCAAACTTTCTACTTTTCATATGACAACCATTGGCATAACGCGCAGAACCTTCTTTTATGGTTTACTCTTCATGATGCCAATCATTCTAACGCAAGATACCTTTCACGTTTCACAAATCTGGCATGGTGGTTGGCCTGTACTCGGCAATTTACTATTTTTAGGCTTTGGTGCCTCGGCATTATGCTTTGTGACCTGGAACAAGGCAGTATCTATTTTAGGTTCTATACAGACAAGTGTCTATATTTACTTAGTACCTGTCATTACCGCATTAACATCTTTTCTTATCTTACAAGAATCCATCAGTATGAAAAAACTGATAGGAATCATCTTTACTATATGCGGCTTATTTTTATCACAAGATTTGCAAAAGAAAGAAAGCACCGCATTATCTATTCATAAACAAGCAAAAACAAGTGTCCCAAAAGACATCTGCTGATCTTATGAAATACATTATATAAAAGTAATAAAAGGAAGGAGTAAGTATACGATAGCTTTACAAGATAGATCGTATACAAAAAAACATTATGGAAATTAAAAGTGTATGTATCTTATGGGAAGATTTGCCCCTTGGCATCATGGCCAATACAGCGGCTATTCTTGGCGTATCCTTAGGTAAACATGCGCCGACATTAGCGCGTGAGGATGTTTATGATAGCACTGAGGGAAAACATCCCGGCATTGTGCAGTACCCACTGCCCATTCTTAAAACCAATCAGGAAACTTTAGCTTCGATCTACCAAAAGGTCCAAACGATGGAAGATGTTTATTTCGTTGACTTTACCAACATTGCCCAAAGTTGTTTAGACTATGACGACTATATTCAAAAGATGAAAAAGGCTACACAAGAAACCATCGAATATTATGGTATTGCTTTGTTAGGCCCTAAGAAAAGTATTAACCGTTTAAGTGGAAGTCTGCCCTTACTTCGTTAAGGGATCTAAACGATTGCTAGAATAAAAAAGATGGTGTTTCCTGTCTTCCCCGTTTAGGGAGTAGGATCTACATCATCTTTTTATATGCATGAAGTTAAAATACTTAATACCATTCTTTATGCATAAAACACTTCTACGCTATTTTATATTCTTTGTCCTAATCTATTTGATATACTCCTTTAAAATGGCTTCCATTTCATCAGCGTTATGGGCAATCCATGCCTCATAAGATTCACCATGCGCACTGACATGATCGGCAATCGCCTGTAAAAACAAACAAAGATCATCTGCCAATACAGCACCTACTACATCCCCAAACCGGGTATCTTTGGCATGATCATTCCCATACAAACTTACTTGAAAAGCCGGATATGGCTTTTTATCAATCACCTTGACTGTACCCTGAAAACCAATAGCTCCGATTTGATTGGTTCCACAAGAGCTGGTGCAACCGGAGATAAAGATACGCGGTAAGACATCTGCAGGATAGTCTTTTTCTCTAAAGTACATGATAGCTTCACGTAAAGTACCTTGAGAATCACGCAAGCCTACCTGACATATGGATGCGCCAATGCAAGAAACACTTTCCTCAAAACGATTGCGTGCTCCATCCTCTGTGATAGCCAACACCGCTTTCGCCTCATCGGCTGTACAATTGATGATATAAACTCCTTGTTGTGGTGTGATACGCAATTCTACATCTTCCATATCCTTGATGGTTTCATAGATCTGACATAATTTCTGAGGTGCCAGACAGCCGCCAAGTGGATGATAATACACAGCATATAGCCCCTGTTGTTTCTGGGCAATCACACGACGATCAGACAGTGTTTTATCCCCTGTTTTCTTCAGCACAGGTTCTTCAATATGTACCATCAAATTTTCCCCGCGCAACGCCTTTTCTACCTTATCCTGATAATCCTGAACCAATCCATCTACCCCAAGTGTATCCTGTAAATATCGTGTTCTTGCTTTCGCACGGTTTACATAATCGCCATGTTCCATAAACATCAACACCATGGCAGATACATAAAACAGAATCGTATCCGGCTGTACATGATGACCAACCTTCACACCCATGCGAGGATTATTTCCCAAGCCTCCGGCACAATACACATCAAAAGTATGGTCGGCATTTGCACAAAATCCTAAATCACGGAAATTGGCATGGGTTTCATTCTTATCCGAACTACTGAAAGCTACCTTTAGCTTTCTTGGCAAGGTAAACTTATTAACAATGCTTAATAAATAATCCCCAACACATTCCGCATAAGGGCGTACATCAAAATACTCATCCGGATCTACACCACTAAGTGGTGAACACATAACATTACGTGGAAAATCACCACCGCCGCCACGACATACAATATCATGATCCAAAGCATCTGACATGATATAGGGAATCTCAGTTCCACTTAAATCATGCATCTGAATCGTCTGACAAGTTGTAAAATGCAGTTTGGTAACACCGTGCTGTTCACTGGTATCACATAAAAACTTTAATTTATCCTTCGTTACTACCCCTTGGTTCATACGCAGACGTAACATAAACATCTGTGCACCACGCTGTGCATAACTGCCAAAACCACCGCTGAATCCTTTAAAATCCTTCACGCTGATTTGCTTATTTATAAATTGCTGTGTCTGTTCATGAAACAATCGTATCTCTTCACGCAATTCCTCTCTTAACGCATCTTTCACTTACTTTACCTCCATAGTGTCATACCTCGATATCTTAGCATACATCAAGAAAAAGGACAAATAAGGAAATATTTTCATAAGATAAAATATTCTTATCTATCCAAAATACATCATTTCATTTTCTATCCCTCATAAAGAACTCACTTGTATAGTATCATGAATTTCTTTATAATAAAGGAAGTGTATGAGAAAGAAAGAAGGAATGGCTATGTTAGATCTGCAAAACCACAAAGAATTCTTATGGAGATATACCCTAAGCTATGGGGATATAAAAACGAAAAAAGATGATCATACAACCTATGTCTTCCCTTTTCAAAATATAACATTTACCAACAAAGAGGATTGGGAAACATATAAGACTCCAGAACTAAAGGAACAGCTGTTTGCATGTAACAATCTAGAAGAAATCTTTGATTTCATCTCCTTGGAATATCAGGACTTCTACTTTATGGAAATCAGCGCTCATCTGCATGATGCTGATGATCAGCCTTTGTATTCCTTATTATTGAAAAAGACTTATGAGAATGTGGGAATAACTGAATACATCACCAAGAACAATTATCTTCATCTGCTGAAATTTGCGGATGAAGCAACCGCTGCGTATCTTCAAGAACAATTAGACAAACAATAAGTGGGATAAAGAGAGTATTTCTCTAATATTTCATAAGCAAATCAGAAGGTTGTAGCGTATAGTAGCTTTCAGTTAAGCGTAAAAAAAGCGATTGTCACAAGTTATTGGCAATCGCTTTTTATTTTTGCTTCTTCTTTTATAGAACGAATGATGCGACATGGATTTCCAGCGGCTAATACATATGGTGGAATATCTTTTGTGACTACGCTGCCTGCCCCAATCACACTACCTTTTCCTATCGTGACTCCTGCCATTACTACCGTATTGCCACCAATCCAAACATCTTCTTCAACATGTATAGGCAATGCATACTCTAAACCTGCTCGACGATCTTCTATAGAGAAAGGATGACCCGCTGTATAAAAAGCACAGTTTGGTCCCACAAACACATGATCTTCTACATATATTTCAGCAGCATCCAGCATGATGGTATGCATATTCAAATACACTTGTTTCCCTAAGCGGATATTGGTCCCATAATCACAATAAAATGGTTGTTCAATAATTAGGTCATCTTCCATTTCCCCTATGATAGCTTGTAAGACTTTCTTACGTTCTTTCACAGCTGTAGGCAGTAGCTGATTATATTGGTGACACAGATCATGACATTGATTGCGTTTTGCGACAAGTTCTTTATCATAATTTGCATCATAAAGTATCTTTGCCATATAACACACCTCTTTCTTTTAGTATTATGATATCATAATTTGTTCCCATTTGGCTGGTTTTAAAAAAGCACTGCCATAGGTTGTTTATCCTAAGCTTATGTACAAACTCATGTTATTTTTCTCATTCAATCTTTAGTTCCCTATTTGCTGATGGATGTTTCGATAATAAAATAGCACTCCTAATCAAGCAGTACCATAGGTTGTTTATCCTGAGCTTGTACAAACTCATGTTATTTTTCTCATTCGATCTTTAGTTCCCTATTTGCTGTTGGAGGTTTCAATATTAAAAAAGCGCTGCCATTCAAGCAGTGCCGTGGGTTGTTTATATATGGTGGAGGTTGAGGGACTTGAACCCCCGACCCTCTGCTTGTAAGGCAGACGCTCTCCCAACTGAGCTAAACCTCCATCGGTGATTCATATATTACCATAAAACAACTAATCATGCAAGATATATTTTAAAAATAGCACTATTATCTGTACTATAATCTTACGTATTCCACCTGCATCACAACGATCAATCATTTTGCCAAGTTTCCTATTAAGCAACTTTTCTTCTTATTGTTGCGACATAATCCATTGTTTTATACCTATCTTCCACTTATAATGAAACCAAGAAAGAAGGTTAGAATTTATGAAACCACTAAAACTTGGAGAAAATATCGCTGCCTTACGCAGAAAAGCCAACATCACACAAGATCAATTAGCCAACTGGATCGGCGTCAGTAAATCTTCTGTTTCAAAATGGGAAACCAACACATCCTATCCAGATATCATTTTTCTTCCTCAGCTTGCCACTTTATTCAATGTCACTGTAGATGAACTCATGGGATATGAGCCTCAGTTGACACAAGAAGCTATTGTTGAACTCTATCATCAATTATCTGATGAAATCGCCCACGACAGTGATGAGGCTTTGAAGCATTGTGAAGAATTGTTGCATACGTACCACGCATGTTTCCCTTTCTTATATAAGATGATTGTTTTGTATTTGAATCATGCCACATTATTTAAAGACCCTGCAAAGATCTTAGATGAGGCTTTAAAACTTTGTCACTATGTAGAAAAAGAATGTAAGGATCCGACCTTGACAAAAGAAACCCTCACCTTGGAAATTATGGCATACATTGCCAGCGATAAACCCATGGATGCCTTACAGCTGTTAGGAGAAATCCCACGTCCGATTGCGCAAGACAGTGAACTTACTGCCGCTTGTCATCAGAAATTGGGAAATATGGAACAGGCATATCGTATTTTGCAGACATCTGCCTATCAGCATTTGTTGTTTCTAATTCAAGATTCCATCTCTTTTATGATGCTGAGAATAGATGATTTAACAGCATGCGAAAAAACCATTGCGAAAGTAAAAAGTCTTTTGGAACTGTATCAGATATCGCATATCCATCCATATACAGCCTTTCAATCCCTTCTTGCCATCGCACAGGTATATGCCCATCATCACCTTTATGAAGAAGCTTTTAAGGAATTGACACATTCTGCTGATATCCTTGCTACAACGAATATGGATAAATTACAGAATCAAGATGATTATTTCACCGAATTAAACAGTTGGCTGAAAGAGATTGCCTTAGATACGCAGCCACCACGCAATCGCACGATTGTCATTGAATCGCTATTGCAGATTATCAACGAGTTACCGGAATTTCAACCGATGAAAAACGATCCCCGTTTTCAACATTGTATCCGCATTTTAATGCAGAAAAAGGAGGAAACCACATGCAGACCTTAATTGATCATTTACCACTGCTTTTACCTCTAATCATCATTGAATTGATCTTAGCCTTTAGTGCATTATTTCATGTTCTACGTCACCCTCATTATCGTTTTGGTAATCGATATATCTGGATTTTCGTTGTCTTATTACTGCAATTTTTCGGGCCTATTATCTATTTCGTATTCGGAAGAGGTGAAGAATGATGAATGTACTGGAACTTCATCAAGTAAGAAAAACCTTTGGCTCTCATGAAGTCTTAAAAGGAGTGGACTTCTGCGTCCCTGCACATAGTATTTTAGGCTTTGTCGGACAAAATGGGGCCGGTAAAACAACTACTATGAAGCTTATATTAGGTTTGCTGCCAAAGGATGCCGGTGAGATTCAGGTATGCCAAGAAACGGTAAGTTTTGGTAATACAAAAGCCAATCGCCATATCGGTTATCTAAGTGATGTTCCTGCCTTTTATGATTATTTAACCCCTTATGAGTATTTACAGCTCTGTGCATCAATCACACATATGTCTGCCGCAGATTGTAAAAGAAAAAGTGAAGAGCTCTTAACATTGACTGGTTTATGGCAAAGTCGCAAGAAGCGTATCGCAACATTTTCTCGCGGTATGAAACAACGTCTTGGCATTGCGCAAGCTCTGTTGAATGAACCGGATTTGCTTATTGCGGATGAACCGACGTCTGCTTTAGATCCCATCGGACGTAAGGATATCTTATCCATACTGACACAAATTAAGGATCATACAACTATTATTTTTTCCACTCATATCTTAAGCGATGTAGAGCGTGTCTGTGATTCCTACGCTATTCTTCATGATGGCATTATCCAACGACATGGCAGTATGCAATCCATCAAGGAAAAGGCCAGTAATAGAATGCAACTAGAATTCATGAATCCTGAATCCATGCAGCATTTTCTTTCCAAAACGCAGTTTAGCACCAAGATTTGTACGGATACAGAGTTGCAGATCACACATGATAATATGTCACTGCTGCAAAGCAAGCTTCATCAGGAATTATTGCAGCAAAAACTTTCCTTGCGCCGTATGGAAATCGTTGAACCGACCTTGGAATCCCTATATATGGAGGTGGTAAAATGAATGCCTATCTAGCTTTTTTAAAGAAAGAATTTTACGACTATCTACGCAGCTACAAGCTCTTTGTACTTATGATGGTGTTTCTGGCTTTAGGATTTCTGAACCCTATCAGTGCGCGGTATCTTCTTGAAGTTGCGGCAAGTCTTTTGCCAGATGGCATCCAAATACAATTACCACAACCTGAAGTGATGGATTCATGGGCGCAGTTTTATAAAAACATTTCGCAAATTGGTATTATCATCCTATTAATTGTTTTTAGCACCATGATTTCTAATGAATTGCAAAAAGGAACATTGATTCATCTATTAACAAAAGGTTTATCCAGAACCACCATTTTATTAGCGAAGTACAGCAGTGTTTTACTAGTATGGACATGTTGTTATGGCATCAGCTTTCTTGTCACATATCTGTATAACTTCATGTTTTGGCCTTTGACAAATGTGCCACACTTATTGTTAGGCATCTTTTGTATATGGTTGTTTGGTTGCTTGCTGTTGGCATTGTTATTATTAGGTGGTGTACTTACGAAAACAAGTATTGGCTCTTTATTATGTACTGGAGGGTTCTTCCTTATTTGTATGGGCATGTCTTTATTTCCTCCATTACAGGAAATACAGCCTGCTATTCTTATAACAAATTCTATCTCTTTACTACAAGGACAAAGTCTTCCAGCCGATTATTTAGTGCCTATTCTTCTTGCCCTACTTTTGATTGGTATTTCTTTATCTAGTGCCGTGGTGATATTTCGCCATCAACAGCTATAAGCTGCATATGCTGTAAAGTTGTAAATACAAATACTCTTTTTCATCCATTCATAAACACCCACCAATTTCATGATATGTGCTAGCTTCATGATATGTGCTAAGAATGCTCGACAGGATCACTATCAAAAGGTTTCTTCTTATAAAACAAAATCCCTTCTGTGAAGTCAAACATCACAAAAGGGATTTTCCTTTTTTAAAGTATCTTGGTGAAAAACAGTTACTTGATTTCTTGTCGATTGAAACAGAAAGCTCCGACATATGCGAAGAAAAGTATAACAATCGTTACGATTCCTAAATGCAACATCGTCACTGTATTAACATTTACTTGTTCGATTGCCGTAGCAACGCTGCCTAATTCATAATCGGCAAGTCCACTGATATGTAAAAAGCTTCCAACATAACCAAAGGCAAAAGCTCCAAACAAATAATATGCAAAGGATAAAGATACAGCTAACGCGGCGCTATGTATAATACTTCCCAATAAAAAGAAGATAACCGTATAGTTCAATACGACTACGGCCTGTAACAACACAGCTTTAATGATAAAGAAAGCATCCATTGTTACCGTTGCTCCGCCATACACACTGAAGCCTACCGACATGATGGCTTCAATCAAAAAGATTCCCATACAGCCAATATAGGCAGCCAATAATTTCCCTATATAAATGCTAGTACGACTAATTCCTGCACTAACGACATTTTTCATTGTTCCATCGTTATAATCGGCCTGGGCTACACTGATGGCAACAAGCGCACTAAACAAAGGTACAATGCTTGCTGAGGAAGCAATCGCATCTTGAAAGCTGATTTTCTCATCCGTCATAAGACCTAAAGCCAGATAAATACCAAAGGATAACAATAAGATAAACCAATATGCTTTATTACGTTTTAGCTTAAATAACTCCGCCTTTACTACCTTATGCATCTAACTCACCTCCGGCAATTTTAATGAAGAATTTTTCTAAATCTACTTTGTTGTTTTTGACTTCTTCTTCACTGATTTCTTTTACTAACTTACCTTCCACGATAAACCCATAACATGTGGCAACCTTTTCCATTTCCCCCAAGATATGACTGGAAATAATAATGGTCGTACCTTTTTTATTCAGATCCAATAAAATCTTACGCACATTCGCAATCGCAATCGGATCTAAGCCATTGATGGGCTCATCTAAAATTAATAATTCCGGTTCTCCTAAGATAGCGCAAGCAATACCTAAACTCTGCCGCATTCCTAGCGAAAAACCTTTCACTTTCTGTCCGCGTTTTTCATATAAGCCAACCTTTTTTAGCGCCTCATGGATGGCTTTCTTTTTATCCTTTAACCCTAACAAATCAGCACGCAACATTAAATTATCATATGCAGAAAGTCTGGTTATAAAAGCAGGTGTTTCTATGATGGAACCGATACGGCTTCGTTCCTGATTCATTTCTTTACCCTTTTTACCTAATAGCTGAATTTCTCCCTTGGTTGGTTTACTTAACCCCAACAGCATTCGCATGAATGTTGTCTTACCGGCGCCGTTTCGCCCAATCAACCCATAAATACTCCCTTTTTTTACACACATCGATATCGCATGATTTGCTTTATATCCTCTGTATTCCTTTGTTAAATCTTTTGTGACGATGATATCCTCCATGATATTCCCTCCTTCAAGAATAAAGCTTACCGTATAATGTCTTATTCTTTATGTACCATCATAACAAACAAATCACGTACTGCGTAATTTTCAAATAACTTTTATTACCGAAAACCTAACCGAAATCACCAATGTTGATACAATTTTCAAATCTATATCAGCAAATACCTTCATCTACCAATATGCTTTCTTTAACAACCATCATAATAACTTATTGTATATATTCACGCACAACCATCTATTCTCCTTTCATCGCCATAACGTATTTCATTTTTTAAGAACTAATATATTTCTTATTTACGCTAGTATCGCTTTCACCCTTTTATAACCAGAAACCCCTTTCACGCATAGTATTTAGACAAATAAAAAGAACTGTCTAAAGAACTTCTTTTTCTACTGCATATAAAATATTGACTGTTCGTCATTTTTGCCATATCCTTTTCACGGTCATAAAAAAATGACTTAAAGTCATTCAGGAAAAGAGGTGTAACTATATGCGAAACAAGGTTCTGATGAATAAGAATGAGAAACGCCGCAGGATTGAAGAAGCTGCCTTGCGCCTATTTGCGAAAGAGGATTTTAACCGCATATCCATCGACCAAATTGTCCAGGATGCTCATGTAGCAAAGGGCACTTTCTATCTTTACTTTCATGATAAGGTACAACTTATCAATCATCTAATCGTGAAGAAAAGCTCTTCCATCATTGATGAAGCATTAATGAAAGCCAAAGAGGAACAGATTGATGATAAGATCGAAGAATTGATCTTTCTTGTAGATTATGTCATAGAATTTTTCAAAGCCAATCCCAGCAGCATTAAGATGATCCAGAAAAATCTATCTTGGAGCGTTATCGGCGGTAAGCTTGGCGATGATGAATATGAGGTCGTGAATCATCTGGAGGATTTTCTCAGCTATTTAATCAGTTTAGGTTATCAAGAACAGGAAGCCTATCAACTGATTTTTATGATTCTAGAGCTTGTTTCAACCGTATGTTATTCCTCTATTGTATTAAAACAGCCGGATAGCATCGACAATTTAAAACCGATGCTATATACGACGATTCGCAAAATGATCAAACGATCTTAAAAGAAAGATAGGAGCGTGGAGGTATGAAGAAGTTATCTGATTTCATTGTTAGAAAAAGAAATCTGATTCTGTTAATTGCGGTACTGCTGCTGATTCCAAGTGCGATCGGTTATGCACGTACCAAAGTCAATTATGACTTATTGAGTTATCTGCCAAAGGATGTAGAATCCATGAAAGGACAAAAATCATTATCAGATGATTTCAACCTTGCCAGCACCGGCATGCTGGTAGTAGAAAATATGCCGGATAAAAACGTTGCGGAATTAAAGAAAGAGATTCAAAGCATTGATGGTGTAAAGGATGTCTTATGGCGAGGCGATATCTTAGATATCAGTATCCCGAAGGAGGTCTTGCCAAAAGATGTCAAAGACATGCTGTATTCGGATAAAGGAACTCTGATGGTTATTACCTTTGAGGAAGATGGCGCATCACAAAGAACGATGGATGCCATTCATAAGATCAAAGGTTATAGTGAAAAGCAGTGCTATTTGGGTGGTTTCTCTGCCGTATCCGAAGATATTAAGGATTTAAGTGAAAAAGAAACACCATTGTATGGAGTCACGGCCATCATCTTGTGTGTGATTGTCTTATTTATGGGATTGGAGTCATCCATTGCCCCCTTTATCTTCGTCTTGGGAATTGCTTTCCCGGTTGCTTATAACTTTGGTACTAATGTATTCCTCGGCGAAGTTTCTTATATCACAAAAGCCTTAGCGCTTGTCTTACAGTTAGGTGTTACCATGGACTACTCTATCTTCCTGTTGCATCGTTATCAGGAAGAAAAGAATAAAACAAGTAATCGTGATGAAGCAATGTCAAATGCGATTCAGGCAACCTTTACTTCCATCACCTCATCTTCAGTTACAACCATTGCCGGTTTCTTAGCATTATGTGCCATGCAACTGACCTTAGGAAAAGATATTGGTATTGTCATGGCAAAAGGTGTTATCTTTGGTGTCTTATCCACGATCATCATCCTGCCATCGCTGTTAATGCGTTTTGATAAGTATATTGAAAAATGGAAACATCCAATCATCTTGAAGGAACCTAAGAAACTGCCTGCCTTCTTAACAAAGCATTATAAAGGCATTCTGGTAATTTTCTTAGTCTTGTTCATTCCGATGGGGTATGCACAAAATCATACCAAAGTCTATTATGATTTGAGCGCCAACATGCCGCAGGATTTTGCCAGCATCATTGGGACAAATAAATTAAAGGATCAGTTCCATATGACAACCACCCACTTCTTACTGGTGGATGAAAATTTAGAAAACTATCAAATTAAAGAAATCTGTGATGAAGTGGAAAAACTAAACGGTGTTTACAGTGTCGTTTCCTATGAGAGTCTGATTGGCGGAAGAATTCCGACACAATTAGAGCCGGAAGCCGTTAAAACCATTTTAAATAATGGCGGTAAAAAAATGATCTTGGTCAACTCAACGTATCGTGCGGCTACGGATGAAGAAAACGAACAGTTAGATAAGATTGACAACATCATGCACAAATATGATAAACATGCCGTGATTGCTGGTGAAGGAAGCTTAACGCGAGACTTGATCACAACAACGGATATTGACTTTAAGATGGTTAATATCCTATCCGTATTAGCTATTTTCTTAATTATTGTAATTACCTTTAAATCTTTAGCATTGCCAGTAATCCTCGTTGCGTCGATTGAATTTGCTATCTGTATCAATATGGGTATTCCATACTTTACCGGTAGTGTGTTGCCATTCATTGCCAGCATCGTTATCGGAACGATTCAATTAGGTGCTACGGTTGATTATGCAATTTTGATGACAACGCGTTATAAAGAAGAATTAAGTAATGGCAAACCGGTCATTGAAGCAGCGCGTGAAGCCGCAGCCAAATCGGCCCCAAGTATTATCACATCCGGTTTATCCTTCTTCGCAGCCTGTATCGGTGTATCCTTCATCGCGAAGATGGATCTGATCAAGAGCTTGTGTACGCTGATTTCACGAGGCGCTGTTATCTCTATGCTGGTAATTCTTCTGGTATTGCCTGCCTTGTTGATTATCTTCCATAAAGCGATTGAAAAAACAACAAAAGGTTGGCCAAAAGCCAATTTGAAATAAATAAGGAAAGAAAGAGGTTGAGGAACATGAAAAAAAATGTAAAAACAGTTACTTGTGCCGCATTGAGTCTGATGATGGCAAATACTTGTATGACAACACTGTATGCCAAAGATGGCGATGATACACAAACAACAAAGGATGAAACGGTCTATGCGATGTTGCATCCAGATGGAAGTGTTGATGAAGAAATCGTAAGCAGCTGGCTGCATAATGATCATGGTATTAAAAACATTAAAGAATCACTTGATCTTAAAGATGTCAAGAATGTAAAAAGTGATGATCAGCCCTCTGTGAAAGGAAATACCTATACATGGAATGTTGATGGCAATGATGTGTATTATGAAGGAAAAACAACGAAACAATTGCCAGTAAAGGTAAATGTCACCTATAAACTAAATGGTCAAGCAATAGATGGTAAAGATCTCATTGGAAAAAGCGGTCCATTGGAAATTCATATAACCATGAAAAACACACAGACACGTCAGGTGAATATCAATGGCAAAACAACCAATATTCATCCTTTATATATCGGTGCCGGCGTCATTGATCTGTCCACAGATCACTTTTCCAACGTCACTTGTGAAAATGGAAAAATTTTGAATGAAGGCAATAATCAAATGGTTGGTATCGTTGCTTTGCCAGGATTGGAAGACACCTTAAAAAGTAGTGGTATTAACGATACCAAAGGCTTAAAAATCCAAGATGAATACGTCATCAAGTGTGAAACAAAGGACTTTGAGATGGGGCCTATCATGATTGCCTTAACACCGGAAGTTCCTCTTGATAAATTGAAAGATATTAATTCACTTGATGAATTACTGGATGGCATTGATCAGTTGAGTGAGGCAAGTGTTAAGTTAGCAAATGGAACCAGTCAGCTTGCTGAAGGCACAGCCACCTTAAACAGCAAGGTTAAAGAAATGGTAAATAGTATTCCGGCTTTAAGCACTGGTGTAAATGACTTAAAGAGTGGTACTACAAAATTAACCAAAGGTTCTAAAGAATTATCTGCCAACTTGAAAAATTTAAGCAATGGCCTTTCTCTTGCCAAAGATGGCACCAAAAAACTGACCACTGCCACAAAAGATCTGCCAACCTTAGTCACCAGTATATCTGAGTTGAATGATGGCATGCAGACATTATCCACCGGTTTGCGTGAAGGCAACACCAAGATTCAGGCAGTAGATTTAAAAAAGATGCAGACATTAGTAGATGATTTAGCCGCCTATCCTACACAATTGACGGAACTAGCGAATAGTGCTTTGAAACTTAACACGGCAATACAAGGCATTAATACCATTGTGAATGGCGACACTCTGAAAGCAGCCAGTGCACAAGCAACCGCTAAAACAACAGCTGCCAAGACAACGGCTTGTACCCTCTATGCTCAAAACGCTGATCCAACCAAGTCAAATATGACCCAGGAACAAATCAACGCACTCAAAGCTATTTGTACAGATACAACTTATGCCGAAGGTTATGCTTCCGGTGTTCAAAATGCTTTATATGGCGATGCTGATGGTGCTGGTCACAATGTCAGTAATCTGAGTGCAGCGGCTGCGTTAGGAAGTGCAAAGCTGTCTGAAAAAGCACCGGAATTAAATGCCGCCGCCACTCAATTAAACGGTGCAGTTTCTTTAGTAAAAACAACGCTGACTGATTTAGGTACGCTGCAGGATAGTATGAAAGATGCTGCAGAAGGTGCAGCTACCCTAGCTGCCGGCACCAGTCAATTAAAAACAGCAACTGCCAATTTAGGTGAATTAAAAACCGGAATTAAGACTTTAAATACAAACATGGTATCTGCCAGCAGCGGTGCTTCGCAATTATATAATGGATCAAAAACCTTAGTAAATGGCTTAACAACAGCCAATGCCGGCGTTACTAAGCTGCAAAATGGTTCAACAGCTCTTAGCAAAGGGGCAAAACAGCTGCACGCTGCTACAACCACATTAGCCGAAAAAACAGGTGAATTAAACAAAGGTATGCAAACCTTTAAAATGGATGGCATTGATAAAATGAAACATGAAGTCAATGTATCTATGAGTGATCTGAATCAGCTGCTATCTATTAAAAATGAAATCGTCAAAGAAGCTGAAAATGAGCATACCTTTGCAGGTGCCCCTACAAAGAGTACAGCAAAAGTAAAATTCATTTATAAGACAGAAGAACTAAAACATGAGAAGAAAGTAGAAACAGAAAAGAAAGCCACAAAAGAAGAAAGTAAAGATAACTTCTTCGATAAGATCACCAATTTCTTTGCCAAATTGTTATAAAAAAACTAAAGAACGATTATCAAAAAGATATCGTTCCTTTTATATGCCATTCTTTT
Organism: Longicatena sp. 210702-DFI.1.196; assembly: GCF_020563125.1. NCBI lineage: Bacteria > Bacillati > Bacillota > Erysipelotrichia > Erysipelotrichales > Erysipelotrichaceae > Longicatena > Longicatena sp. 210702-DFI.1.196. Next base: position 28,558 of record NZ_JAJCPX010000003.1, read on the forward strand.
GATAATCAAAACTCCTTACTTTTTCTTAATGATTTCATCTTTGCCATCTTATTGATAAATGCTATAATATTTATATTCAAGGAGGTTCTTATAATGGAAAAGAAACAATTTGTCTGCCCTAAATGTGGGAATACATCTTATGAAAGCGACCAGTTTCAGGCAACCGGCGGCAATTTTGCGAAATTATTTGATGTTCAGAATAAAAAATTCGTAACCATATCCTGCACGCGTTGCGGTTTTACAGAATTATACAAGAGCGAAACAGATGCCGGATGGAATATTCTTGACTTCTTAATTGGCAGCTAAAAAACATCATACGATGTTTTTTTTTGCTCTTTCATAAACATATACCCAAAAGTGATACCATATGATTCATCTTTTGCATTATAACTGCCTGCTATGAAGGTAAGATAAGCTCAATCGATAAATGCTTTCACCTTATGAAATTTATAGAAAGATGGCAGGATTTCTAATAACGCAAATAGCAATAACGTTTCATCCTCAAGCTTATACCCTATAAAACCAAACCATTCTCTGCAAATCGGCAATAATATGATAAGTGTACTACTCTCTGCCACAAGCGAAGTGATAAATAAGGCTGTTTTCGGATATCGGTTATACCATGAAAGAATCTGTGTTTTACTTACGTGAAAAAGCCGAAGTATAAAATACAATAAAAACAGCACCCCGGCATTCACCAGCATTGCCACCTGCAAAAATATACCTAAGCTAAAAAGAAAGCATAAAATTGTTTTCATAAGTACCTCTTGTACAAAAGTATAGCACTCTTCCTTAAAAAAAGAAACGTCGGATAACGTTTCATTTTTATTGATATCTTTGCTATACCCAGAAGATATTATGATTGATATTTAAACTCTAATAACTTCTTCTTTACTTTCATATAAATCGTTAAATAAAGGATAAAGGTTCCAATCAATAGAATAGCGACAATTGTGAAAATAGTCATAAAAATACCCTGATATATCGTTGGATGTGTTAGTAAGAAAAACAAAATACCTAACATGAAAACCATAAGAATAACAATCATCGTAATCAAATTGCGCCAGCTGGATAACAGTCGTTTATACAAAGCATTACGTGATTTACGATCACTATAGATTTCCGGTTCAGGCGCACCGGGTTCCTCTAGGGTGCGGAAATAATGCAACATTCCATCAAATTCACTCTTTTCATGATAAATGCTTTCCCATCCGGCCTCTTTAAAGTTCTCCACATAACGATCTCCATCACGCAGACCATGCTCATAATAGCCTAAATGGTAATAGTAGTTTTTTACTTCACCCAGTTCGAAGGTATAGCGAATGCCCTTTTTTTCTTTAAAGTGATACCCACTCATAGACATCTCATGCAAATAACGCGCTTCTTCATCCATATCAGAAACAAAGAAAATGCGATATTTTACTAACGTTTCAGGCTTTGTTTCTACTTCCTTCGTAACGGTTTCCATGGTATCTGATGAAAGATCCTCCAGGGAACCATCTTGTTGTGGTTCTGGATCTTCCTTTAATTCTTCTTTCAACTCTTCCATCATCTGTTCCAGATTCTCTTCCGGAATCAGTTCATCACTTTCCTTCATCTTATCCACATCTGATGTTGATGTAAGCTTTTTTTCTTCTTTCATAGCCTGCCTCCTTATGAAAAGGTACTTATTTAATTTATCATGTAAATGCATGCGTGTCAAATAATGGCAGACATTCCCTTTCATATACATAAAGAAGGAGCTTGCCGTTAAAAAACAAGCGTACATCCGAAACAGAATGAACGTAAAAGCGTTAAGCGTTCATAAGGAATCGCTGCTACGTCTTTCTATTATGTATTCCCATAGCTAATGAAAGATAATTCTTACGACGGTAATCAAAGAAGTGATGATAAAGTGAAACCATTCACGGTAATTGTAGCAGTAGATTGGCAAACCAATATTGTTCATCATGAACAATATCCATACGACAAATCATCCCTTCTTTAACCTTCTCCCATTCCACCTTTTCACATGCTAACCCTACTACGAGCTGTTTCACAATAAAACCTTTACCAAAAGATAAGACAAGCGTATCTTGCGAAACGGTAAAGTTGCGCTGATTCCATATACTGGACTTATGAAATTCCCAATCATGATGCTTAAGGAAATACGCATAGCGATTGCGTGCTGTCTGATAAAGCTGCCATTTACTTTCTTTAGGAATCGCTTTATGGATACGTTTGACATCATAGCGTATAGGTTTCCCTTCTAAAATCATCTGATATACATATTTACGTAAAGCACTGTGATAAATATCTTCATAAGCAAGCAATACTTGTTTCCGTTCTCGATCTGCACGAATGCGCAGCTTAATGGTTTTATACATACGAACACCTCCTACCTTTGTATACGACACAAACATGAGAAATCTGTAAAATAGTGATGAAAATGTTCAAAATTTACAGGTTTGGCTGTTTTTTTGTAAGGCCGAAAACAGGTAGGAGGAGCGCCTATTTTTTTGATTTTAGGACTAGACTTTTAAAAATGACTATGATATACTTTTATGGCAAACGAAATGTATGCAAATCAGAACTGGAGTAGTACTCAAGAGGCTGAAGAGGTGCCCCTGCTAAGGGTATAGGTCGGGAAACTGGCGCGAGAGTTCAAATCTCTCCTACTCCGCCATTGAAATAAACAACGTCGCAAGACGTTTTTTTTCTTATTCTTACCTATGCCTCATTAGGTTCTGATCATTTACTCATTCTACATAAAAAAACTGTAACATTCCAAGAAATCAGATATGTTACAGTTTGCATTGTTACCTGGTGCCGACACGCAGAATTGAACTGCGCGCTGAGCATTACCATTGCTCTGTATTACCACTATACTATGTCGGCAACTATGTGCTTTATCTCAAAGCTATTATATTATAATAGGCATCGTCAGAATTTTCAACAGGTAAAGCACATTTTTTTCATTTTCTAAAATTACAAGATTGTTTCTTTACATTTCTCAAATCATCTATGCTATGTATAAGATATTCCTATTGCTTATTTTACATCCTACTCATGAAGCAATGGTAGAAGTTCACGATATACTCTGGAAATCGGTAAACCTACCACATTAAAATAATCACCTTCAATGCTTTTTACCAACAGCTTTCCCATTCCCTGAATGCCATAAGCTCCTGCTTTATCATAAGGTTCATCGCTTGCAACATAAGCAGTAAGCAACTCCTCCTCTAGATCATAAAATGTTACCTTCGTTGTTTCATGGAAAAGAATCGTATGCGTTTTACTTAACAAGGCTACGCCTGTTATAACTTCATGTGTCTGATTACTAAGCATTTTTAACATCCGTAAAGCATCTGCTTGATCCTTTGGTTTCCCTAATCTTTCCTCTTCCCATATGACCATCGTATCACAGCCAATGACAACTGCATCTGGATGTTGCGTAAAGATATCACTGGCTTTTTGTAATGCCAATTGCTCGATTGCCTGTGCAGCAGGAAGATGAAGAGGTACAATTTCTTCCTTCTTTGAAGGAATGATTTGAAATGGCAGACCGCTATCTTGCATGAGTTCCTTACGTCTGGGAGAAGCACTTGCCAAAATCAGTTGTTTACGCATCATGAGAAAGCTCCTGTGTTTCCGCTTGATAATGTTTCAACTGATAACGCAAATAGATATAAGCCCCCACAAAACAGCCTATAAAGCCTATTGCAAACATCATGACGATACGGAATACCAACTTACTGAAGAAGGCTGCCGGAAATAAATTGATCATCAGATCTGTACTAGGATTTAATAGCCATAAATCATTACGGAATGCCACATGATGAAATGCTGTCCAGAAAGCATCAAAGTCAACATATGCCCAACCTGCCAGCATGATAAAAAAGATTGCAAATAGAATCGCTGCTTTCATATAATTAATACTTAACACTGTCCATGCACCTTTCTTTAATCGCACAAGCAGATAAATGCAGCTTACCACCAAAATCACAAAAGCCATGTTTCGCAAGATTTGGGCAAAATGATACAGACTTCTAACATCCACCATATGTGCAGCCTCTTTGCTGTTAAAGGCCTCTACCTTACTACCCTGCACGGTAATTTCGACATTGATATTATCACGCTTATCCTGCAAATAATCTAATAATGTATTTGTCGCAAGATTCAAGTCCTTTTGCGTCATGCCTAAATCCTGTGCTGTTTGCAATGTTTTATATTCACTCTTATAGAAATCAGAATCAAAACAATTGATACTGACACTGGTTACCAGTAAAATGATGACCAATGAAATTGCTGCTGCATAGGAGGCAATTGTATTTAATTTATTAAGTACCACGTTCATAAACAACCCTCTTTTTTTAATTTTAGCTATATTATATCGTACCATATTTTAATGAAAAAGCAAACTTGTAATTCCTCACTTCAGTAAGAATGATATAACATTTACTGCTACATGTTATATAACGATAAGTTCTTTTCATTGATAGTAAATATTTTTATTTCTCGTTTATATCAAAGGTTAACCTTTGTGCAAAATCCATATTATGAATATAAAGACTTCTTTAAAGAAAAAGCATTTTGATCTTTTTAAAAATAAGTTTTCTTACCAAAAGGTATCCTCCATACGAATAAAAAAAGATCTCTTCTATCACACCATGCAATCACCATAGGAAGGATAGCAAAGAGATCCTATAAAGATTATAAACATAATTCTAACCCATCAACATCGTTCTATCTTCATACGATAGCGAATACTTTATTCCACAGCCAGTAAGTGCAGATTAGAAACACCGCGGCATTCATTTAACAACTGCATTAAATCATCAATACCAGAATTCATTTCACTGATATCAAAGGAAATAACCACACTTGCCCAGCCATGAATCGGAATGTTTTGGTTAATGGTCAAGATATTAGCATTGGTTTTTGACATCACATTCAGCACCTCGGAAAGAATACCTTTATCATGATGCAACATCAAAGAGATGACTGCCTTACGAGCACTCATTCCTTTATCCGGAAGGAATACATAATCCTTGTATTTATAATAGGTGCCTCTACTGATACCGACACGTTTCACAGCTTCACTGACCTGCTTGACTTCCCCGTTTTGTAAAAGGCTGCGGGCCTCTATAACTTTATCTAGCACATCCGGTAAAATCGCACTATCTACTATATAATATTTTTCCATTATATCACCTCACATTGTACGCCATCATAGGTCGCATGCAACAAACGACAATCCCATGTAGGATATAGCATCTGTATTTGTTCTATGAGTTTCTTCGCATCTGTTTCTTCCTGTGTCAACGCAATCATCGTAGATCCACTGCCACTGATGAACATTGTAATCATATCTTGTTGTTGGCATAGTTTTTTTACATCCTCATATTGTGGAATCAGATGCTTGCGATATGGTTCCTGCATCTTATCTGTACATGCTTTCCGCAAGATCAGCGGGTTACCGATTTCCATCGCCTTTGCTAAAGCCGCACAACGCCCCATCTGATATGTAGCATCCGCATAGCTCATCTGATTTGGTAAGACTTCTCGTGCTGCCTTGGTATTGACTTCATAATCAGGAATCAATGTGACAAACAACAGATCTTTCTTGATGCCATAGCGAATCATATTCGGCTTTCCTTCTTCCATAAAGCTGACACAAAGACCTCCAAAGATAGCAGGTGCAATATTATCCGGGTGCCCTTCCATCTGTGTTGCCAAATCAAATAACTCATATTTATTAAGAGGACTTCCTACTAGTGCATTTGCCCCAGCCAATCCGGCAACGATGCAGGTGGCACTGCTGCCTAATCCTCTTGTATAAGGAATGTTGGTATCCATGGTAATGCGCAATCCTGTACAATTTTTCTGTAAATACTGCATCCCCTTTAAAAAGGCTTGGTAAATTAAGTTATCTTCATTACAATAAGCTTCTTCACAGCCTATGATTTCTAATCCTGTAGCGATTTCTTCAAAATAAACAGTTGCATATTCATCTAATGCCAAACCCAAACAATCATATCCTACACCTAAGTTAGCACTGGTTGCCGGCACAATTACCTTAATCATGGAACATCTCCTTTACTGTTTTTTCTACGTAATCACGCATATCCTCTTTATCAATTACATCCTCATGACGAATTTTTGCCCCTTGCAGCAACAATAAAGAATCCGGAATACGGGCACCGCTTTTTCGCTGTAATTCTTCCATACAAGCAAATTCATCCTCATTGCTCTGTTGGAAAATAGCGTTTTCCACTGCCGGAGCAAATTTATACGGACTGGCCGTTGCCAGTAAGACACAAGGTGTCGCATCATTTTTTTGATAGTCCTTCATCACCTTATAACCAACAGCTGTATGAGGATCTAATACATATCCCTTTTCCTCATAAAACTCCTTCATGATCGCAGCACATGTTTCATCATCACAATAGCCACCGTAAAAATCTTTTTGAATATCTTTAAATATATCACTGCGTACCTGATAAGAACCTTTTTCTTCTAAAGACTTCATCAGTTCATGAATATAGTCTGCATCTTTTCCGCTCTTATAATACAACAAACGTTCCAGGTTACTGGAAATTAAAATATCCATACTTGGTGATATGGTTTTAAAGAAAGAACGGTTACGATCATAAATACCCGTGGTTAAAAAATCATACAGCACATGGTTGGCATTGCTGGCAACCAGGAAACGTTTTACGGGAAGTCCCATACATTTTGCATAATAGCCGGCTAAGACATTGCCATAATTACCGGTTGGTACACAGAAATTAATCTCTTCGCCGAAACGAATCTTACCTTTGCGTACCATTTCCTTATAAGCAAATACATAATAAACAATCTGCGGTATCAAACGGCCGATATTAATTGAGTTTGCGCTAGATAATGTCGTATTCATCTCATTCAGACGCTCTTTCATCTCTTGATCTTGGAAAATCTTTTTTACATTCGATTGCGCATCATCAAAGTTTCCCTGAATAGCACAAACTTTTGTATTTTGTCCACTTGTTGTCACCATTTGTAATTTCTGCATATTGCTGACACCATGATCCGGATAGAACACTGTGATACCAATATGCTCAACATCTTTAAAGCCTTCCAAAGCAGCTTTTCCCGTATCACCACTGGTTGCTGTTAAAATCATCACATCTTTGCCTTTACAGCTTTGAATAGCAGTTGACATTAATTGTGGCAACATACGCAATCCCACATCTTTAAAAGCACAGGTAGGTCCATGGAACAATTCCAAAACAGGTACATCCTTGGCAATATGAAGAGGGGTAATATCATCGTTATCAAAACGATTGGCATAGGCATCCTGTACACATTTTTTCACTTCCTCTTCCGTGAAATCCGGAAGTAATGCAGACAGAATAGTTTCAGCCATTTGCGCATACGACATTTCCATCATATCGCGGATTGGCAGCTTTACTTCATCCAATCCATCGTATACATATAGACCGCCATCATCCGCCATACCAGCTAAGATAGCTTCTTTCGGTGTCCGCTTTATATCTTTATTACGAGTACTTGTATATATTTTCTGCATCCTTTTTTCCATATCTTTAATTCTCCTTTTTTCATCTTGCAATTCTTATTTTACTATGATACAATGTTCGCAATATAAAAACAAGTGTTTTTATTAAAAAGACAAAAAATTTTAAAAAGGAGGATTTCCATGAATATAGCAATACTTGGTTTTGGAACGATCGGCAGTGGTGTTTATGAAATTATTGAGCATGCCACAACACCAGAAACGAAAGCTTTGCATGTAACACACATTCTGATACGGAAAGGAAAACCTAAAACCCTTCCTTATATGTGTGATGATATTGAAACCATACTCAACGATCCTGCTTTGGATGTTGTCGTAGAAACCATGGGAGGTTTAGAGCCGGCCCATACTTATATCCTACAGGCATTACAGGCCGGAAAACATGTCGTCACGGCAAACAAAGCGGTTGTCGCAGCCTATGTAAAAGAATTTCACGAATGTGCCAGTGAGAATGATGTAAACTTCTATTATGAAGCCAGCACCGGAGGTGGTATTCCATGGATTCAAGGTCTGGAAAAAGCCTTGCGTATTGATCAGGTCAATCGCATTCACGGTATTTTTAATGGAACCAGCAACTTCATTCTAGATCATATGCAGCGTTACCAGGCAACCTTTGATGAAGTATTAAAGGAAGCACAACATTTAGGATATGCCGAAGCTGATCCTAGCGCGGATATCGATGGCTTTGATATTTGCAATAAACTGCGTATTTCCGCATCCATTGCCTATGATTATCATGTCCCTGATAACTTTCCGGTATTTGGGATCCGCACCATCACCAAAGAAGATGTCCAGTATTTTAAATCCTTAGGTATGGCTGTTCGTCTGATAGCCAAAACCAAACGCCAAGGAAACACCTACAGCTGTGTCGTAGAGCCTATTTTATTTAAAGAAAATCAGTTGGAAGCAAATACGATGGATAATTACAATCTGATTACCTTGCATGGTGATACGATTGGTGATTTAAAGTTTTTTGGACAAGGGGCCGGAAAACTGGCAACGGCCAATGCTGTAGTACAAGATATCCTTGATATCCTGGAAGGCAAAGCCCATCGCGTCTTGCATTTCCAAAAAGAAATGCAGTACGATACGACATTGTGTAACCGTGATTATATTGTACGCTGTGATAAATCCTTACGTCCGATGTTACATCATTTATCTTATGACAGCAGTACCTTTGATAAATATCTACATGTAAAAAATGTCGAGGTTGCCCATATGCATGAACTGATGAAAGAAATCTTAAAACACGATGCTACAGCCTTTATGGCAAGCATCCATGATCATAGGGAGGAATTATAATGTTAAAGATTGCTAAATTTGGAGGGTCATCTGTCGCTAATGCCGCACAGTTTGCAAAGGTTAAGCATATTATTGAAAGTGATGAAGCGAGACGTTTTGTTGTCGTCAGCGCAAGTGGCAAAGAGCATAAAAAAGACAACAAAGTAACAGATTTATTATATCTGATAGAAGCTCATCTGAAATATAGTGTAGATTATCTATCCTTATTCGATTTGATTAAAGAACGCTTTATTTCTATTAAAACCGATTTAGGACTACAATACCCTATCGAAGAGGATTTGGCTAAGTTACAAAGTGAGCTAAGCAAATCGATGTCTACGGATTATCTGGTAAGCCGTGGTGAATATCTGACCGCAAAATTAATGGCGGAATATTTAGGTTTCCCTTTTGTTGATGCCAAAGATATCATCACCTTCCGCTATGATGGCAAGATTGATTTTGATGCCACAAACTATCGTTTGGATAATTTTCTAAAATCCCATGACTGCTTTGTCATTCCAGGGTTTTATGGTGCTTTGCCAGATGGTACAGTAAAAACAATGGCACGTGGAGGAAGTGATATTACAGGATCTATATTAGCACGCCTATTAAATGCCGATATGTATGAAAATTGGACAGATGTATCCGGCATTTTGATGGCTGACCCACGCATCGTGACACACCCAAAACGTATTCATACGATTACTTATAGCGAATTGCGTGAATTGTCTTACATGGGTGCCAGTGTCCTACATGAAGAAGCCATCTTTCCAGTCAAAGAAAAAAATATACCTATCAATATCTTAAATACAAATCATCCGGAAGAAGGCGGAACGATCATCGTCGAGGAAATCAAAGAAAAAGATTCTGATCAGATCATCACCGGTATCGCCGGCAAGAAAAACTTCACGGTGGTGGCTATTTATAAAAATCATATGTCCGATGAAGTCGGCATCATTCGACGTGCATTAGAAGTATTTGAAAATTACCGCATTTCCATTGAACATATTCCAAGTGGCATTGATTCCTTTAGTATCGTTGTTAATAGCGATGATGTCAAGGATGTCATCTACGATATTGTAGGCGATATCAAAAGAGCCTGCAATCCGGATAATGTGAAAGTCATTGACCACATCGCCTTGATCGCGACTGTTGGTCGTCAGATGATGTATCGTCCCGGTATTTCCGGACGTTTGTTTGCCGTATTAGGTAAGCATAATATCAACATTCGTATGATTGCGCAGGGCAGTGATGAAATCAACATTGTCGTTGGTGTAGAAGATAAGGACTTTGAGAAAACCATTTCGGCTATCTACAATTCCTTTGTTATTGAATAGGATAGAAAGAAAGGAAGGATTGTATATGAGAACATATAATGTGGCTATTTTAGGTGCTACAGGTGCCGTTGGTCAGGAAATGATCAAAATCTTAATGGAACGAAACTTTCCCATCAATGAATTACATTTATTAGCCAGCAAGCGCAGTGCCGGTAAAAAAATGGAAATCAATGGGAAAGAGTATCGCATTGAGGAAACAACCGAGTCAAGCTTTCAAGGGATGGATATCGTGTTAGGTGCTGCGGAGAATGATATTGCTAAGCGCTTTTTACCGAAAGCTGTAGAAGCTGGCGCCGTTGTTGTGGATAACAGCTCGGCCTATCGTTTAGACCCCAATGTACCATTGGTGATACCAGAAGTAAATCCAGAAGCCGTTGCTTCACATAACGGCATCATCGCCAATCCAAACTGCGCAACGATCATTGCTTTGGTAGCTTTAGCACCACTGCATCGCTACGCAAAGGCAAAACGCATGGTCGTATCAACGTATCAGGCGGTTTCCGGAGCCGGCGTAAACGGTATTCGAGAACTGAATCAGCAAGTTGGCGCAATCGCCCATGAGAAAGAAGTAGAAGTTTCTACTTTCCAATATCAGATTGCCTATAATCTGATTCCTCAGATAGGTGGCTTTAATGAAGCGGGATATTCCAGTGAAGAAATGAAAATGCAAAATGAAGGAAGAAAGATCATGAACAATCCTGATCTTTGTGTGAACTGTACATGTGTTCGGGTTCCGGTATATCGTTCTCATTCCGAATCAATCATGGTTGAATTCGATAAAAAAATCAGCGTTGAAAAAGCCAGAGCCTTGTTACAAACTGCTCCAGGTGTAAAATTAGTTGATGATCCCAAACATCAAAAATATCCTATGCCATTAGATACCACCGATCAGGATTTGGTATACGTCGGCCGTATCCGTGAAGATATGAGCAACCATACCAACGCATTAAGTTTTTGGTGCTGCGGCGATCAAGTAAGAAAAGGAGCGGCAACGAATGCTGTGCAAATTGCCGAGTTGGTAATTGCACAGATGGAAAAATAATTAAGACATGAAAAAACCTGTATTTCATAAATATGCACAGATGTCATTCTGCCATACCACGATCATACAGGTTTTTTACTATTCGTTTTTGTAGGAATCCTTTTCAATCAGCATGGGCTGAAAGCGTCGTGATAAGGATACCATCATAATAAGAAATGGCAGTGCCAGCAATATACAAAAGAATGCTGTTAATTTTCCTTGCAAAAACGTTTCGATAACTTCTTTCATCCGGTATCCCTCCATTCATACTGTTAGGATACTCCTTTTTCTTGATTATAATATTAATTTTATATGAAGATTTTATGAAGAGTACGCACCGTTAGAAATTAGGCTTCTTCGGTAGCAATTTCGCGATTTGCATCACATTCAACATCCTGCATAGTTTCTTCAGTTTGTGTAGGAACAACATCCTGATCCTGTGTTTCTGCGATAGCATCATCCAAGCATAATGCAAGTATTTGATTTAGATTTCCAATTTTTGAGATAATAAAACCGATACCATAGCAACCAAAAGCATATGCGAAGAAAGGGGCACAATTGCTGAAATAAGCATTTAGCATATCTTTGATTTCTAAGCTGGCACTTTGACTGTAGGTAACAACCGATTCATACGTAATATAGAAATAAAATGCGGCAATTCCCAGAAATACAACAGATGCTACATAAAAAACGATACTAGCTTTCGAGATTTTAATCTTATTTTTTGACATTAACATTCAACCTTTCTTTTATTCGGATTCTATTATCTACTATAAATATGTGATGAGTGTGTGCATCATGTGATTTCTAGACGAATTTTATGATGTAAGGCTTTTCACATATCTTGTTCGTTATCGTCGCAAGCTTTGCACTGCAACAAGCAATGCGTAAAACCGTTTTATCTTCTTTTCATTATGAATAGTTTTTTTATAAGATGGAATGCATCATAAGAAAATTAAAAAAACTATGGATAAATCAAAAAAAATATAGTATTATTATAAAGCATAAATGAGCAGCCGTGGTGGAATGGCAGACACGCTATCTTGAGGGGGTAGTGGGCGTATGCTCGTGTGAGTTCAAGTCTCATCGGCTGCACCAATGAAAAGCAAAAAAGATGTTTTAGGGTTACCTTAAATATCTTATGAAAGAGCAAGTCCTTTCAAAAGGACTTTTTTTCTACTTACTTTCTTTTTCGGTGATGCCAAAACATCCTTATAACATAGCTTTATGTAAGAGCATTCGACACTTATCAAAGGCTTTTCCTACATCCTGTGTGATTCATGAATTCATCAAATATCATCTGCTATATAGCCTTTATTTATGCACAATTGCGCAATCGAAATAGCTAAATTTCGTTACGTTTTTTCGCGCCGTTATATACTGTAAAGAAACTGTTTTACGGATATAATTTTTTCATTTTCTACTAGACAAATGTTTTAAAATAGTTTATTATATATAAGCACTCAATTAAGCAGGAGTGGTGGAACGGCAGACACGCTGTCTTCAGGCGGCAGTGCGAGCAATCGCGTGAGAGTTCAAATCTCTTCTCCTGCGCCATATCGTGAGTGAAGCGCTCTATATCAGCGCTTTTTTTATACTCTTTTCCTTACATGAATTATCTCATGTAAATGGTGAAATTTTTTTAAAGTAAAAACTGAGTTATGTTTAGTGCTTACTTTCATATCATACCATAAATATAGCAAATAAATGAGTCTTATATTTTTTAATATTCTTTTGTATACTGTAAATGTTAGAAAGAGGGGGAAACATGGGAACTTTATTATAATTTTAAATTATAGAATAAAAAAGGAGGATAAAAATTAAAAGATTGGTTATAAACGTTTTTAGTATAATGACTTGTCTATGGATCAGGAGGAACAGTTACTGATATCAATAGATTTACTAGTTATTATACTGTGGTTCGTCAAACTAACTTTTATAAATAAAAAAAATTATGAGAAAAATTTATTTTCAGCAATATTAAGATATTCAAGTTTTGCAAGTCTCATTGTAGCAATTATAGCAATTTTATTAAAATTTGATATAAATTTACAAATAAATTATTTTCAATTTTGTTTATTTTTGATAGTTTTTTCTAACTTAATCAATATAGCAAGAGAAAAATCAATTATTAAACATCCCCTTCTATATCTTGCTTATTTTACTTGTATTGTATATGCTATTTTGATTATATTTATTTTGTAAACTATGGGTATTAAATTTACTATTTTCTAATTCTAATAAGTGAATCAGGTTAGATTGACCAAGCAAATACTTGGTCAATTTTTATCTTTTCAAGTATTACATTTTTGATTATTGTGACTACCTATGTAAAACAATGGCAAATAGATAATCCAGAGGAAAAACCAAAAAAATGTATTCAAGAAACTAGTTTATCTAAGAAAACGGTTTACAAAGGGTAATAGTAATTTTAACCATGTTACGTCATTTTCCTTCCCTTCAGCTATCAGCTTTCACATAGCAAGATATCTACACGATAACCTGTCATTCCATAGGCACTACACTGGAATTAGCAAAAATCGAACAGCTTTTCGCCTTGTTCATGCGCAAGCTAGAAGCCTATGAACAATTGCTTCAAGAAGAAATGCTGCCTAATGCGTGCCTTTATATGTCAAGATGATAAACAGCATACTTGCTATGCTTTTGCAGTAGCTTTATTCGCAATAGCTTTGAAGATATGAAAAATCAAGGTACTGATGAGAAAGAAAAGACCTGCAAAAAGAAATGATAAGCGAGCTCCTGCACCATAAATAAATCCTGCAAACAAAGCTCCGGCAATCATGCCAAGACTTTTCATCGCATTATAAAAACCCATGACCTGATGACTGTTTTCCGTATTACCTTCCCCAGCACATACATCCTGTAATAGTGGAATATAGATGGCATTAAACGCAAAGAAAAGCAGATTGACAACCATGAATGGAACCATGTGCGTGGTAAAGGTCATCATCACAAGTAAGATGCCGGCTCCCGCTAAAACATAGCGCAGGGCTTTTTTTACATTTCCACGTTTCATGATCCACATACAGATTGTCGTATTTGCGAATAAAGACACAAAACCAACAACTGCTTTTAATGCGCCATTGTAGGAAGATGGGAAACCGAACTGATCTTTAATGAAATAGTTGAAATTTTGATCATATGCCGTGGTTGCACAAGATGTTAGAAAGACAACAAAAAACAATAGCACCATGGCCACGTTTAAAAAGTGGCGTGCATCCAAAAAGGCTTGAAAAGGATTGATATCTTTAAAAGAAATAGTATGCGTTTTTGCTTTATCGGGATCAGCTTTTAAAAACAAAGCAAAAAGAACTCCGGCTGCCACCAAGGTCAGACTTTGCATAACAAAAGTCGCAAACAAGGAATAAACACCCATGATACCGCCTATCAAATAACCAAAAGCCGCAAAAACTGTTGGGATGGTGGCAGATAAAGCAAGATAGCGACCTCTTTGTTCAAGTGTGGCATGGGCAATGATATAAGTCAAAAAGCTCACCATGATACCACCAACAAAGAAGCCGGATAATAAACGTGCAACCATGATCAAAGGAAGTGTTTTACTAAGAGCAAACAGCATTTGTCCTGCGCCATAGCCCACGCAACATATGCCCAATACACGCTTACTGCCTAAATGATGTACCTGATTTGCCCATAATGGCGAAAACAAGAAATTCGTAAATGCCATGCCGGCATACAATAAACCAAAAGAATAATCCGGCAGCTGTAATTGTTGAATCAATGTCGGTGTGATGGGATGGGCAAAATTCGCAGCCATGCTTTCCATTGCAACCAGTATAAAGAAAACGACAAAATGATACTTTTGAAATGTTTGTCTGATTTGCATATTGTTACCTCATCTGTAGTTATTGCTTAACTGTTGCTTTCTATCTAAATAACAGCATTATGATACACTACTTTTCCTACAACATGCAATCCTAAAACATTCTTATGATAAGGAAATCTTTGTAAAGGCCATACTGCTGATGTACAAAGATGCTTATCACTATAAAGTAAGAATGTAGCGTTTCATTAAAAAAGCGATTCACCATCACGATGATCCGCTATCTTATAAATATGAAGTGCAAATAAATTACTATTTTTTCTTTTTCCCTTTTACCTCTGGCAACTCCTCATACATTGCCTCAAAAAGGCCCATTAAAAAAGTTTTATCATCAACTTCATTTACCAATAGCATTGCTTTCGCCCCTGCATATGGCAGTTCATAGGTAGCTGTCGGCAAATACTTCACTGCTGATTTTATCGGTTTTACAAGTAATCGATCATCATAAATACCGCCTACGATCTTTCCACGGTAATAGATGATGTATTCCTTCATCATTGCGCGATATGTGATATCCTCTAGCGCAGACAATTGTTCTAAAACATATTGTAAAAAGCTTTTACTAGATGGCATGCTTTCACCTCTCATTTTTATATGGTACGGTATGCTTATTTCACTGCCGGTCTTTGGTATAATGCTTTTCTTTGCAAGCCATTTTGTTTGCTCATTTTATACCAATTTCGATGCGCCGCCAAGATATATAATCTTCTTGGAAAGTAGCTTGGTTCCACATAAATATCCTCGATGCATCGCTTATCAGAAATAGCTTCAGCAAACTGGCGGATGCCTTTTCCTAGTTGTTGATTGGGGCCTTGATCAAGAGGAACCTTTTTTAAAGTGCCAAGCATTTCACCGGCTCCTATGGCAAGTCCTCCTCCATAGAAAAATCCCATCTTGCTGCACCAATTCTTTACAATTTCCAGCAAAACATTCCCTTGTTCACTTTCATAAAAACCAAGGTTAGTTATTACATAAACGGGTAATTGTGCAAACTGTCCTTGATATCGAAGATACATCTGTTCCATAAACTCCATGACTTGGGCAGGAACACCATCTACATATACCGGCATACCTATCACACAGGCATCCGCTTTTTGAAGCAGATCTTTCATAACATTTAGATCTTTTCGTTGATAAAGTTGTACGCTTTCATATGAATCTTTTAGTTGCGTTTTTAATAAATTTAAAAAATGATTTGAATTACTCTTGCTTTTGCGTAAGCTACCATTCAGTAATAGAATCATATCTTTTTCCATACCTTTCTCATTCCCTACGACTTTTTAAATGCATATTGATGTCAAAATGATGAATATAAAAATTAGTTACTTCTTATATCACTAGCTCTTTAAGCTTCTCATAACTATCTACAAAACAAACTTGTTTTAATATGCCGTTAAAATTTTGCACATTTGCTTCTACCAATAGTTTAGCGGTTTTCTTTTCATTTTCAGATAGATCTTCTCCATAAAAAAACACACGGAATTGTATCGTATTATGATATCTTACTTTATGGTGCATTTCCCCTTGGCGTATCTCGAAAAAAGGAAGAAAATATGCGATAGAGCGATCTATAACATTTTTTATAAAAGAACTATAGCTGCCAAACGAACATCGGCTAATAATCATCAACTCGTCTGTGTTACCAAAAAGAGCACCTATTTTTTGATATTCATCTTGTATAACACACTGCCCCGGTGTTTTCGTCCAACAACCAAAGCAGCCCACGCATGGATGGATGACCTTGGTATGATCGATGATTCTTGTATTATTATCTACAGGAAGAGCAAGCGTGCTCCATTCCGCTTGTGCTAAATCATGCAGTATTACCTTCATATCATTTCCCCTTATCATTTTCATTTCATCTGTTTGTATCCTTAATTGTTAGTATTCTATTCCATCTGTTAGTATAAAAGCGCATTAGCCTTTCAAGAATAGAAACAACACTTCCTTATTTTTGCTTACGATAGCGCTCCCCATCTAAGAAAAACATCGTAAATGTTGCGCGTGATAATAAGATTTCTTGATCATTAAAAATAAACACTTCATATACACCTGTCGTTCTTCCAGCAGATATTTCCTGTGCGATGCCAATCAGCTTACCACCTTTTCCCGGTTTTATATAATTGATGGTACCCGAAAGCGTAACACTATCGCGCCCTGTCGCAAAGCTAGCTGCTCCAGCAGCTGTGTCAGCTAAGGAATACAATGCTCCGCCATGAACAAAGCCATGAACATTCAAAATCTGTTCATCTATAATCATCTCCACCTTAGCATAGCCTTCTTTTACTTCAACAACATGCATATCGTTGCTTTGTAAAAACTGGCTGGAGGAGTTTAAACGTTTCTTCAAGTCTTCCATTGATGCCATAAGAAAACCTCCTATCTCAGCTATAGTATAGCATGATAACAAGGAATTATAAAAGGGATACAAAACGTTAGAAGTTCTTGATACGCACATATTTACCAATAAAATGAATCAATTTGATTTCTTTTGAAGACATCCATTGACGAAAACTTCCTTTGTGTCGTATGATAAAGAAAAGAAAGCAGGGATCTTATGCTCAGCAAAGAACGTTTATTTCGCATTATGGAAGTAATTGAAGAACAATCTTTTGTCACCATTAGTGAATTGATGGAATTTTTAAACGCCAGTAAATCTACGATCACCCGTGATTTAATGGAGCTAGAGCGACAGGGATTGATTCAGCGTGAACGCGGTGGAGCGATTCGTAAAGAATTACCACAGACTTTAAGCAGCAGTACCGATTTACCGGTAATGAATAAAGAAAACATTCATTTAGCTGAAAAAGAATTGATTGGAAAAGCAGCGGCTGAGATCGTGAAGAATGGTGAATGTATTTACCTTGATTCCGGTACAACCCCAGTTGCCATGCTGCCCTATCTGAAAGATAAAAACATCAAATTGGTAACAGCCAGTACTTATTTGGTAAGAAAATTGCCGAAACGTTTTAAAGGGGAATTGTTTCTGATCGGCGGTCATTATATTCCCGATTATGATATGAGCGTCGGTTTTGTAGCCATTGAAGATATTAATCGATTTCATTTCGATCAGGCTTTTTTCTCAGCAAGCGGTATTGATTTAGAAAGTGAAGAAGTCATGGCTGTTGATTTAGATATCAGTGCTGTGAAAGCTGCTGTATTAAAACGCTGTCGCAAAGCACATATATTGGCCGATGCCAGCAAGCTGCAGGTACAAGCCTTAGCCACCTGGGCACACACAACTGACTTTGATACAATTTTCATGAATGCGCCAACCACCGTTGAGCAATTGCCGGATAATTTTCATGTATGCAAAGAATGATTTTCTAAAACCAGTTGAATGATCACCACATACAAATAAAGAATAATCCTAAAAGCTAGCTTACTTTTATTTTCTAAGAAGATTCAAAGTCTTTGCCAATACCTTTTGTTTGTTTTCCCTAAGTTGAATTAAAAAACACAGGCAACCTGTTGTATGGATATGCTTTCTAAACAGCTCTCCTTAAGGTTTCCTGTGTTTTCGTTTATGCAATGGATCGTAAAATTATTTGTGTAAAAGCTTTGGCCTGGCGCAGATCATTTTCATCTGGATGTGATAGTGCCATATCAAAATTATCGAGAATCCGTTCTATTTTCTTTGGATCTTCTTTTGCTCGCTCATAGCGTTCTCTTAATTCCATCGGCATTTTTCCCTGACACATAAAACCATCCACATAAGTACAATCATCTTCAATAAATGCACTGACTCGCTGTAAGATCATATCATAGTATTCTGCACTGCCGCCAAAGCCACATGTACCGAATAACACGATTTGTTTATTATGCAAGGATGAAAAATAATCTAACAATGCGCTTGGGCAGCTGCCTTTATCCGTCCAGAATCCGGCAAAAATAACATCCGCATCTTTTGTCGCATCCATATCCGGAATTCCGAAATAAAGCATATCCTCTGCCGGAATAACCTGCGCAATCGCCTCTGCCACACGTTTTGTATTTCCTGTGTGACTACAATACACAACAGCGTACTTCATTACCGCCATCTCCTTTTTCCTATATGAATATTGTAACACTTTTTACAGGATTGGAAACATCATTTTCTTTATGATACGCATCACCACGATTTCTTACATAGCATGCTCATGCAGTAGTTATTCAAATGGATATATCATGCCCCATTGTTTTCTTACTTCCCATAAAAGCTTTGTCACATCATAGCTCAACTGCAAAGTTTCGTTTTGCCCAGTTCTTACGGCCTCTTCCATATCACGAATCTCATAACACAATGCCAATGCACTTTCTCCATCCTTCATTATTTCTTCATGACCATCTTGTGTCATTTTCCACGTCGCTTTATCTCCTCTAGGGTATTCACATAACTCCAAGTAACCAAGTTCACCCGCTATAACAGCGCGTTTAGGAAGCTTTGCGCGCATTGTTAAGGTAATGGTCGCCATTTCATCTTCTTTATTGCGTAAGATGATACCGCTCATCTCATCTACTCCGGTTTCAAAAGGAAGCATATCTGTTTTAATGATATGCGGCTGTGCATGCAGAAAATAACGGGCAAGGCTTATTGCATAGGTTCCGATATCCAATAAGGCTCCACCTGCCAACTCTTTCGCAAAGAATCGATTGGTAATATCATATTCTTTACAACTGCCAAAATTTATCTGCAACATTTTTAATTTTCCAAGTTTTCCACTCTCAATGCGTTCTTTCGCTTTCTTCATGATCGGCATATGAAAAATAGTCATCGCTTCCATCAGAATCAGCTGGTGTTTCTTTGCGAAAGCCATAGCCTCTTCAAGTTGTTGTGCATTTACTGTAATAGCTTTTTCACATAAGACATGCTTATGATGTTGAAGTGCCTGCATGATATATTCAAAATGATTGGAATGTGGTGTAGCAATATAGACGATATCCACATGTTCATCTTGCATTACTTCATCAATCGTATAAGCGTGCGCGATTGTGTATTGCTTTGCGAACGCTTCTACCTTTTTCGGATGACGTCCTGCAACCGCATAGATAGTCCCATGTTCCTGTAATAATGCCTGTGCCATTTGATGAGCGATGACACCCTGTCCTAAAATACCCCAATTCATCACTTAAACCTCCTTCTCCAACAAAAGAAAATCATCCTCTTTGCCAATCAATGCTTTCGTTACTTCTTCTGTTAACAGACTTGTATCAATCACACCGGCAATTTTCTTTAGCTCTTGGTTCAATTGCACACTGTCTTGTACGTTAGGAAAGCGCACATCTGCTAATACATTACCATGATCACTCATTAGCAGCCCGAATTTTCCATCACTTGTTCGAGGATGAAAACTTCCCTTTAATTCTTCAACCCTGCGCTTCACATAGGCATAGCTATCTTCTAACAACTCTAAAACGATCGGACATGTAAAACGTAAGGTATCACTCAATTTGTCTTCCGTTGCCATAAGGATATACTCATCTGCCATATGCGCAATCAGCTTTTCCCTTGTATGAATGCCTCCACCAGACTTTAACGCATGCAAATGGCGGTCAATTTCATCACAACCGTCAAATGCGACATCCACATGTGATACCATACGCAGCGGCAGCAGTGGCAATCCTAAACGAACACAAAGCTTTTCTGTTTCAAAAGATGGTGTTACAACCTTTACCGCCAATTGTTTTTCTATGATAAATTTTGCCAATGCCCCAATCGTTGTTCCCCCACCTAAACCAATGAGCATTCCATCCTTAATAAAGGTTAATGCCGCAAACGCAGTTCTTTCTTTACTATTCATAACAAGTCATCCTCCATTTTTTGATATTGTTCCATCACAAATGCTCTTTGGGCAATACCTTTACAAAAAGCACTGGCACTACCACAAGCAACACCCCAACGCAAAGCTTTTTCATACGTTTTTTCCTTTAACCAACCATACAAAAAACCTGCAACCATGGAATCCCCAGCACCTACCGAATTGACAACTTTTCCCTTTGGACTCGCTATACGATACACTTCATTTGTTTCACTTACCAACATAGCCCCCTTATCTGCCATGGATATGATAACATTTCTAGCTCCTTCCATTTGTAATTGCCGTGCACATGTGACAAGGTCTTGTTCTTGTAAGTCCGCTAACTGAAACAGCTCTTGTAATTCATGATGATTGGGCTTAATTAAGAATGGATGCTGTGGTAATGCCTGACGTAGTGGTTCACCAAAAGCATCCACAACTACATCAATTTGCTTATCATGAAGTTTCTCCATCAACACTGCATAAATATTTGCTGGCACTTGTTTTGGTAAATTCCCTGATAATACTAAGATATCATTTGGCTGTAAGAGTTCCAGCTTTGCATATAGCTGATGCAAATGGGCCGAGGTAATAAGAGGCCCCTGTCCATTGATTTCACTTTCCTCCTGCGCATGAATTTTGACATTGATGCGGGTAAAACCATCTTCTATAGGAATAAAATCTGTCCTGATTCCTTGCTGCTCAATACCTTTTTTTAACGCCTCTCCCGTAAAACCAGCAAAAAATCCTAAAGCAGTGGAGGGTATACCTAAATGTGCAAGCATCATCGACACGTTAATTCCTTTCCCTCCATAGATAATATCTTCTTCCTTGGTGCGGTTGATTGCTCCCTTACATAAGGCATCCAGTGTGATGACATAATCAATTGATGGATTTAAAGTAACGGTGTAGATCATATTGCCACCTCGATAACTTCTGTTTCTTCCTTATATTCATCAGGAATTCCTTTACTAGTGATGATGATTGCATCACTGATATCGGCAGTGCTCATTGCCGTGCAAAGATTAAATTTTGATGCATCGGCTAAAACATAGCATTTTTGAGCATGCTTCATCGCTTCACATTTTACATAAGATTCTTCCATATCCGGCGTCGTAAAACCATTCTCAATGGTAATGCCATTTGTACCTAAAAACGCTTTTGTAAAATTATATTTTTGTAAGGCACTGACAGCACCCAAACCAACAACGGCCATGGTCTTTGCTTTTATTTCCCCGGCTAAGATAAAAACCTTCATCCCCTTGATTGCCAGACGTTCACTTAGATATAAACTATTCGTCACATAGACAGCATCTTTTTCTTCTATAAATTCTGCCATATGTAAGATCGTACTGCCAGCATCCAAATAAATAAAATCATGAGGTTCTATTAAGGTTGCGGCATATTGTGCCAGTCGTCTTTTTTCCTCTATATGTTCTTGGGAACGCTGTGTGACATCGTTCTCTATCGGTGCATACTCCTTTTGTAATAAGGTTGCTCCTCCATGGACCTTACGTAGTTTTTTCATCTTATGCAACGACACCAGATCTCTTCGTATCGTTGATTCTGATATATGCAAAGTTTTCGTCAGTTCATTCACTGTTACCGTCTTCTTTTCCTGTAGCAACTGTAGTATTGCCGCAAATCGCTCTTCTGCTAACATATCCTAATTACCTCCTAAGTAACTACAGTTTATCGCCTATTTCAGTCAATGTCAATCTATATCAATCAAAATTAATCATGAATTCGTGTGATATCCGTCAATTTCAAGCATATATTGCTTCCTTCTGCAAGAATGTTGTTTTATGATGTTCCTATGTAGTACACACTGTTTTCTCGCTTTTAAAAGCATTTTGGATATGCTCTATTCTTATGTATCACTTTACATAGCACTTTCCCAAACTCCTTTTCTTGTTGATTACTTTATCAGTTCTATCCATTGTACACTCTTCGTTTATCGCATTGCATAGCAGATGATAATCTTCTTTTCTTACACATATTGAAAAGAAAATCATATTCCACAAAAAAACACGATTTCGCTAATCGTGCTTTTTTTCATTCTTAACGATGTTTGATTTCAGGAAAAGCTTTGTACAAAGACTTGGCAATTCCGTCCTCATCATTACTAGCCGTAATTTCATTTGCAATCAATTTAATTGGTTTTACAGCATTCCCCATGGCTACTCCATGTCCGGCATACTGCAGCATTGTAAGATCATTCATCTCATCCCCAAAAGCGATGATTTCTTCTCTTTGAATTCCTAAACGTTCTGCAATTCCTGCCAGGGCCTTTCCTTTATCAATTCCATTCGATACCACTTCAATATAGAAAGGAGCAGATGTATAAATACTCAGGCGATCGCCAAAGGGCAGCTTAAAATCCTCAAACTGCATCTTCAGATATTCAGGGGGTGCACTGATTAAAAATTTATTTAGCTCAAAATCAACAAATGTCCGTAAATCATCTACCACCATTGTTTTCATATTCGTCGCATGTGCCTCATATTCCAATTGATAAGTATGCGGATCATCGACAACTACATATTCACCTTTATTCACCATAATACCCAGATTCAATGCTTTAGCATTATTGATAATTGGAAGAATATACTTTTTATCTATGGTCTTGTTATAGATAACCTGCTGATTGGGATAATCACAGACATGCGCACCATTATAGCTTAACAAATACCCTTTGAAACGATCCATTTCTAGAATCTTGGCCTCTCGATATAAACCTGGTGTTGGTCGCCCACTGGCTAACACGATGCTAGCTCCAAGTTTTTGAGCTTCTATCAAAGCTGTTCTGGTTTCCTCAGATATTTCCTTCTTACTGTTTGTCAAAGTGCCATCCATATCCATAACAATTAATTTATAACCCATACAAATCTCCTTTCAAAAAAAACCTTACGCGAGCAAAACTGCGCAAGGCTTTCTCTCTTATACTCTTGACAGAATGAAACGGCAATTTCCTTTTACTCTTACACTGCCTGTTCCAGCTGTTGCGAAAATGCTGTCTCCCTTGCGGATACTCAGCATCGTATCATCACTTTCAATCGTTCCTTCCCCATCAACGATAACGAAAGAAGCAAAGCTTTCTTCATCCACCTTGACACTGCATTCACTTTTTACCTCATAAATATAAGTCGTAAAGTAATCACAGGATGCCATCATGGCTACCTGATAGCCATCATATGTCTTAACTTCACCACAAGGCTTAAAATCACTTTCTAATGGAGTCAGATTTGATACATCAATAGCTTTATCAATATGCAATTCTCTCGGTTTTCCATCAGCACCAACACGGCCAAAGTCATATACGCGATAGGTCGTATTTGAATTTTGCTGAATCTCACAAATCACGATACCTTCACCGATGGCATGAATGGTACCAGCCTCAATGAAGAATACATCTCCCTTGTGTACAGGGACACTCTTTAATACATCTAGTAATGTATTATTTTCAATACGTTCACGGAATTCTTCCTTTGTGATTTCTTTATTTGTTCCATAATACAGGGAAGCCCCTTCTTCTGCATCCAGAATATACCACATTTCGGTTTTCCCATATTCTTTTTCTACGCGCATTGCGTATTCATTATTTGGATGAACCTGAATGGATAAGTTCCCCTTTGCGTCAATAAATTTAATTAAAATAGGGAAATTCTCAAAAGCCGCACCTTTTGTACCAAGTGCTTCTTTTCCCAACTTCTGCAAATAATCGCCAAACAGCATTCCTTGATCCTCACCACTGTCGACAATACTTTGCCCATCCTTGTGCGTAGAAAGTTCCCAGCTTTCAGCGACAATGTCTAAATCACTTTTTTTGTTGTAGTTTTCCTTTAACTTTGTGCCTCCCCATAAATAATCCTTAAATGCAGGGAGCAATCGTACCATTGCCATAATTAAATTACCTCCAATTTCTTTAATGCTTCAAATATACCTTCTTCTTTGACTGTGCCTGTTACCATATAAGCAACATCATCCAGCAGTGGATCGTGTTTGCGCATAGCTATGCCATACCGCACACTGGCAAGTAGTTCCACATCGTTATCACCATCACCAAAAGCATAAGTTGCCTCATAAGGTATTCCATAATGCTCCATGATAGCTTTTGCGCCAACACCCTTATGCACCGCTTTTTTCCCAATATCCAAGGTGTCACAATTTCGATGTAGGCTCATCTGATAATGCGGACGTAATAACTGCTCGCTTTTTTGCAAGGATGAACGATTGCCAAATGCTAAGGTTATCTTAGAAATACATCCATGCACCTGCTGCAAACTCTTATACTGGACAAAATTGTCTTTCGGAAGCTGAAAATTATCCATAAAATGCAGATAACTTGGATCCTTTAAATCTTTTACATAACAGAAATCATTACTTTCCAGTATGTAATTAATACCATGCGCATCCATATAAGCAATCAATGCCGCAAGCTCCTCATCTTCAAAGATAACTTTATGAATCACTTTACCATGCACCGTGACATATGCCCCATTACATGTGACATAACCATCCAGATGCAAATCCTTCGCACCGCTTGGGATATAACTCAATGCTCTTCCTGTGGCTAATACACACAGATATCCCATATCCTGCAATCGGGAAATCGTCTTTTTTGTGATATTACTTGGTACATAAATCGCATCACGCTCATCTACCAGCGTACCATCGTAATCATACAATACCAAACCTTTTACCATATTCATCCTCCATGGTTTAATTATAGGAGAAATATGGTTTGATTGCAATGTATTTAAGAAGGAATTCAGGAAAAGCAAGTGTAGCGAAAAGCATAGCTAACCGATCATGAACAGCTTCCATCTGCATCAGATAAAGAATCGTTTCTTTGCATAAGAAAACAATTATAAGATGCGTAGCAACAGCATGAATTCGCTATGAAGATGGATAAACGCTTTCTGTTCTTTTTCCGACCATATTGCATTTCCTCCCTATTTTCTGCTGAAATGAGAATTGTACAAGCATCGCTTACATGCTAAAATAAAACCATGAGAAGAGGGATAGGATGGAGATAAAAGCAGTGTTTTTTGATATTGATGGTACTTTTTTTGACCATCACAGCAATCAGGTGTTATCGGAAACGATGGATGCGATCAAACAATTAAAAGCAAATGGTTATAAGGTAGCTTTATGTAGTGGACGCGCAAAAGAAATGGCAGAGCAGTTAGGAGTCTTGCAACTGTTTCCCTGGGATGGCTATGTTGGTGGTGCGGGTGTCAGTGTATATAATGAACAAATGAACATCATTTTTGAAGATACTTTTACAGCAGCGCAATGTGAGCGCATCTTTGCCTTAGGGAAGGAATATGATATATGTATTAATTCTCATGGCAAATATGAGTTTATGACAAAACCGTTAAATGCCTATTCCAAAGCCGCGTTTGACCAATTTCATTGTCAAGTACCTATTGTGAGAGAGTGGGATCATGAACCTTTAGTTGCGTTAAGTGCCTATGAAAAACCTGGCTTTGACTGGCATATGTTTGATGGTATTGAAGGCATAGAAGTGCAGCATCCATCTTTAACATGTGTGGATTTTATGAAGACAAGTGTAAACAAAGCAAGAGGTATCGCTCATCTGATGAAATACTGGCAATTGCCGGCTCATGCTTACTTGGCCTTTGGCGATTCTATGAACGATTTGCAAATGATCCAAGAGGCAGGAATTGGTGTTGTCATGGGCAATGGACATGAAGAATTAAAAAAATACGCAGATGAAGTGATTGGTCCCAGCTGGGAGCCTTCTCTGCGTGATTATCTCCTTATGCATCATTATATTGATGATAAATAAAACTATTCTACGATTTTATATACTTCATTAATATGTTTTTTAATATCCTGAATGGTTTTTTGGGGGGATTTTTCAAAAGCTTCCTTTTGATTCAAGGCGTATTCTTTCATAGAATCGCCTTTTTTATCATATAGTGAATATATGTATGGTTTTTTATAATATTCTTGAAAGGCATGTATCCATTCTTCATCACTATGTAATTCTAAAAGCTCTTGAACGACCTCTTCTGAATAATCATTGACTTTTTGTGCAACTTCTTTTGTGACATCTTGCGGGTGTAATTGAAAGGCTTTTTCACGACTCATAATATAGGCATTCATGCTGTTACCATCTTTATCAAAGAAATTATAATTACCCGGATTTTGATAAAACTTTTCTAATACCTGTTGCATATGTACATTCGAGGCAGGCTGTTCCTGAGAATGTCCATATGTAGCATATCGCCAAAACAGAAATAAGCCAATTGCCACAATTACAGCACTCATCCCCAATCCTATTTTCTTCATTTCATCACCTTCAAGCTATTTTGTTAATATACATTATTAGTATACCATAAATATAGGTGTCTTTTACAAATACACATAAGGAAAAGGCTCCGTAACGAGCCTTTATTCATAAACTTTTATCTCATTTTTTGGTGACACGATGTTATAAACATGCACAACATCGCCGTTTTCATTTAGAAAATTCAAGCTAACCGTTACATATGAACTTTTAGCATCACTTTTTGTATGCAAATACGTAAGAACGGCTGTTTCTGTAATCTTCTCTTTTATCTTAACTGTCGTATTTTCTTCAAATAATTGTACGCTGTATACCTCTTCCCCTGTATACGAAACGGTGTCTTCCCCATCTTACCTCACTTTCCTTTTCCTTATCTATAACAAAATACATTAAATAGCTCAAGATAGCTGACATTCAAAGGTCATAATTAAGCAACATAATACACTATATTTTTTCTTAAGAATCATTAACAATATGATCTTACATTTTTAACCAGTGTATAATGTATACATGAAATCGTACACAACAATGTCCTTTTATCGCACCTTTGCTAAAGACGAAATTAAGCATAATCCCAAAAGAAGAGTTCATCGTAGCGCGCTCTTCTTTTTGACATTCTGTATGTTACTGATTGGAAATGGTTGTCTAAGCTATATACGCACACAACAAAGACAAGCTTTTGCTCATTATGGAGAGTGGAATCGCGTTATTTTCAACGTAGAACAAAAAGATGTGGAAACTGCTAAAAAAGCACATTTAGATACTGTCTTACCTTTGCCATCTTTAGGACAGATCATGGTAAAAAATCAAGATGGCTATGCCCAAATTGGAGAAGTTTCTCAATATACAAAAGAAGCCATGGACTTGTTTCACTTAGAACTATTAGATGGCAGCTATCCGCAAAAGAACAATGATATCATCATCGAGGCCGATGTGTTGAGTTATTTAGGTTATTCCTATCAGCTTCATCAATCGATACAGCTATTGTTAAGCGATGGAAAAATGCATAAGTTTTATCTAACAGGAATCATAAAGCCCTATCGTTCGATGTGGAATGTGCAAGACAGCAATTCTTTATCTGCTGCTTTTGTCAAAGCGAAAGGTAGTCTTTCTTCCTTATGGTTAAAAGATGTACGCGTAAACGAAGACTATCCTTCCATACCAGGTGTTTCTGCTATCAATACCTATGCTTATGATAATATGGTTTGGTTAAATGGCAATAGCAGTCGTTTCTTAATAGGGATGATGTTTGCGTTGTGTATGATTCTTGTATTTATGTATTTCATCATTCGAGATATTCTTATGAGTTATGAAAAAGAAGATCACATCCTAAAACAATTGGGAGCATCGCGTAAGCAAATACGATGGATTCGCTTTTGGTTTTTCATCTATCTCTTGCGTCTGCCAATTCTTTGTGCCTATTTGCTATATTATGGAGGCAGTGCCTTAGGAAGTGATCTATTAAATGATGCACTACACATTGAAGTTGTTGCTTCTTGGTACGTTGGTGGTATTTTTCTTCTTGGCTTGTTGCTAACTATCCTACTCGCCAATTTATTGACGAATCGCAAACAAGAAAAAATGATAAAGAAAACACATATACATAAGCTGACGATACGCCATCCATGGAAAAAGATCACGCCATGGCGCTTGGCTTGGCGAAATCTTACTACATTATCGCATCACACTGTTATTATCATAGTATTGCATGTAATCGTCTTAAGTACCTTCCTCCTATGCATACAAACACAAGCAAATGCCTATATGCAATGGCAAGACTATCAAAAGCGACGAGGAATTGGCGATTATCGTGCTTCATTCAACGTAAATCCAGAATCAAAAAAGATACGTGAACTGGATATAACAGGACTTAAGAGCATCCCCCATGTAACAAGTGTACGCGCCTTTCACATACGCAGTGATATAAAAATAAGCTATGCCAATATGCAACAAGAAACTTGTTTAAAAGATTATCGTACGTATTATCACTATACAAATGTTATTCCTGACACTCATAATACCTATGCCACCCTCATTGCTATCAATGAGGATGCAACCGTGATACCCATCATGCGAAAATATCTAAACTTTGATGAAAAAGCCTTTTTAAACGGTGATTTAGCGATTATAAATACGGAAGCTTTTATCTTTAAAAAAAATACTGGCAGTGAAAATGGATATTCGACAACGGATTACTTACTGGCAGATGGTACCAGAGAACAGGCAAAACAGGATGGTGGTAACTATCATGAAATTCAATATATCCATAAAGGTACGATGTTAACATTGACAGGAAAACATACCATGAAGATGAAAGCATTACCTATGAAAAATAAGTTTTCTGATATGGTGGATGCGCTTGGCGAAGATAGTGGAATTCCATTTACCATCTTTCTTAGTGAAAAGGGGTATGCTAACATCATGGGGGAACATCTTGGTTATCAATCACTTGTCGCTGAAACAGATAAAAAAGCCGATTATCATCATACCGATCAACAAGTCATGAACATTCTTAGTCGTTATGGCGATTTGCATATCACCAACTCTCGTTTAGAGGAAGAAATCCATCAACAAAAATTCTTACAAACGATTCTGCTTTATGGTGCCATAGAAGTGTTCGTCTGTTTTCTATGGCTGTTATTACTGTCAAATCAATATCGTTTGCAACAGGCTTATTTGGATGTAGAACACAAACTTTTACGCATACTAGGTGTAAGTAAATCGTATCTCTTATGCACTGCCTTTTTAGAAGCTATTGTACAAGCCATTATTTCTTTGATTATCACCGCTTGCCTGTATTGGCTGTATGAGAAAATTTTTCACCCATTAACAACATTAGGTGCCCCTAGCAGTCCTTATTATTTAAAGGCGTCTTTGATATGGCACCACCATGTTCCATTACTATGCATCCTGCTCATTAGCTTTTTAAGTTTATCCATCTTATTAAAAGGGAAAGTAGGACAAGAAAAAGGAAGGGATTCTGATGAAATTGCTTGAAGTAAAAAATGTTAATAAATGCTATGCGAGCACAAGAAGAGTGAGTGAAGTTTTACATGATTTAAGTTTTGCTGCTGAAGAAGGAAGCTTTACTGCCATCATGGGAAAAAGTGGTTCTGGTAAAAGCACTTTGTTAAACTGTATCGCTTCTTTGCTTCCTATTGACAGTGGCTCCATCTTAGTAAAAGGACAGGATATCACCGCTTTTTCCCGCAAACAGCGAGAAGTGTATCGTCGTGAGGATATCGGCATTGTCTTTCAGGATTTTGCGTTATTGCCTTTTCATTGTGTCTTGGAAAATATTTTATTACCACTGCATTTAGCAAAGAAAGCAGTAGATCAAGCGCATGTGGAAATGCTTTTACAAGCATTGGACATTGCCCAGTTAACCACAGCATTGCCCCAAGAACTATCCGGTGGTGAACAACAACGTGTCGCGATTGCCAGAGCCTTCGTGCATCAGCCAAAGCTCTTGTTGATGGATGAACCAACCGGAAATTTAGATAGTGAAAACACACATATCCTTATGGAAATGTTAAAAGAACTGCATGAAAAGCAGAAAACAACTATTCTGTTAGTCACTCATGATCGTGATGTAGCCGCTTATGCAGAACGCACATTGCTTTTACAGGATGGTAAGTTTATTGAAAAGTGCGATAATCACTAAGATGCAGAAAGAGCGCCACCATAAGGAAGGCTAAAATAAAAGACATCCGTATAGATTTTTTTATCGTATCTATTCTTGATGTCTTTTTTGTTTAAATTGTATATGATGATAAAAGAAGGCAAAAGACTTTGCTTTTTGCAAACTGCCTATAGAGTAAATTAAATTTTAGTAGCTTACTTAAAATTAAAATATATAAAGCATATGGATTGGTTTTGTAACTCTTTGTGATACAGCAAATTGTGGGTTAATCATCCTCATCATAATTGATAAAGCTTGCTGTTTTTGCATCCGCATAAGATTTAAACTTCTTAAGTAATGGATGCTGTTTCACACTGTTTAAATCCTGTGAAATCATCGCTGCTAATACTTGAACAAATGGCAGATAGACAAGTGGTGTTAGATCACTCTCTACCATATCCGATAAGGTTAGTATATGATCATCATCTAAATTAGCGGCATTGCTTAACATAAAGGTATGCTCACTCACACTGCGTGTTGCTTGATAAATCTGTTGCACACGATTGCTTGCCGCATCATTGCCATCGATTAATAAAACCGTATAGGATGGTGTCAATTGCAGGTTAGGTCCATGAATATATTCTTCCATTTCCAAAGGCAGTGCCGGAATATGAATAGTTTCTCCACTTTTCAAAGCACCTTCCAGAGCAATGCCATAACCAGCTCCTGCTCCACATACATAAATGCTATGCATAGAACTGAAATCTTTATAATGTTGTTTTACAAATGTTTGTGCCTTATCGATCATCTCTTCATTTAATTTTATAGCCTTTTTTACTTCTTCTAGCTTTTCACTGCGCTTTGTATAAGCAATGGCAAACAGCATCAGATACAATGTCAGTGTTGTAACTCCTTTGGTGACATAGCCGACCAATTCTTCCCCAACACCATAATCGAACACAAGATCTGCATGGTCTTTGATATCATGTTCCACATTGCCGGTTAAGGCAACCCCGGTATATCCTAACGCTCTTATTTTATCTAATGCCGCAATCGCGTTGGTTGAATAGCCACTTTGAGATACTACGATAACCACATCATCATCCGCAATCGCATGTTCATACCAAGTGAATGTATAAGGGGTAGTGATTTTTACTTCCATTTGTAAGGTATGCATCAAAAAGCTGCGAGCACAATGACAAGCATTGTAACTGGAACCACTGGCTACCAGCCATAAACGACGCATCTTTTTTTCTTTGGCATAGTTTACCAGGGGCGCACACAAGGTAGCATAGTCTTCTATATTCTTCATCGCCTGTGCCGGTGTTTCTTTGATGTAATCCATCATTGTCATTTTTTCCATAATCTATCCTTGGGATGTTAATCTCTTACAAGAGGTATTGTTTGATCCCTTTTCCTTTCTTATTTACTAGGGGAAAAGGTGGATTGCTCCACCTTCTTTTTAATAATTCAGTTTACGGTAATAACGGCGGATTTCCATTGGATGACAAGTTTCTTCTTCCATGTGTGCATCAATGCGATTATTGACTGCATGCATAACCAGATGAGAAATATGTGAACGGAATTTAGGAGAAATACCCTTTAATTCGTAGTCCTTGGTATCAATTACCGTATAGTTCTTACAGATACGTGGAATGAAGTTGACAACTCTTTCAGATAAAGAACGCTGTGCATCTTCTCCAACAAAGATCGTAACCGGTGTATCACGTGTAACGATTTCAAACATACCGTGGAAGAATTCCGGTGCTGTGATGGATTTTGTCTTGATCCATAGCTGTTCTTCCCAATAGCACATAGCATAAGAATACGTAGCTCCCCACTGATTGCCGGCACCGACGAAGTAATGCAATTCATCGTTCCAATGTTTCTTCGCAAATTCTTTTCCAAAGTCATCCGCTTTCTTTTCTACTTCTACCAACGCAACAGCTAAATATTTTTCAAATTCTTCATACATGCGTTCATAATCTGCAAATTCGCCATTGTTAAACATGAAGCGATCCGCAACCATGAAGAATTTCAGTTGTTCATTTGCTGAGTAAGCAATTTCATAATCGACCATTTTTGCTAATTCTGTAGTATCGATATCAATAAAGCCTAAGACTTTCGCACCGGCATCCTGTGCTTTTTTTACTGCCTGTACTACTTCAATCGTACTTCCGGTTACACTGGATGTGATGACGATGGTTCCCTTTCCAATACGTTTATTTCCTGTTGTTAGATATTCTGCGGCATTTTCTGCCCATGTTTCAATCGCAGACATCTCTTTCATATGCACAGTTGCCTGCATACTGCTTGCCCATGTTCCACCAATGCCTAACCAGCAAATATTCGTATAACCTTCTTTACAAATCCCATCTACGATCTCATTGATCTTTCCACGCAGAGCCAAAGCTCCATTTACACTATCAATCTGTGCTTGTTCATTAAATTTTAACATTTCCATTTCCTCTCCTTATTTTTTAACCTAAGAATCCAAAGAATGCGCCTGCCAGACCTAAGACAGCCATTAACAGCAGAATCGTCGTTGTTTTAAAGTTTTTACGTAACAGGAAGAATACCACGAAGGTAAATGCCAATGGCAATAAGCCCGGCATGATACCATTACAAATATCCCCGATTGTTGTTGCTTCATCACCGCTACCAATCGCAATCGGTATATTGATAGATACGTTTTCCGCCGTCATACCACCAATAACCATCAGACCCAAAACAGCAGCGCCATAAGTTAAGCTTTCCATCAGACCGCTTTTTTCAATCTTCGTTAAGAATTCAGCTCCCAGTTTATAACCGGCATTCATTAAGAAGAAACGTAAGCCCTGTGCCGGAATATTAAATACCAGCAGGAATAGGATTGGTCCTAAGATATTGCCTTGACGTGCTAAGGAAATACCAATACCGGTTGCAATGATACGTAAAGTTCCCCATATAAAGCTGTCACCAATACCGGCTAATGGTCCCATTAAGGCAATCTTAATATTATTGATACTGGAAGTATCGAAGTTTTCTTCTGTAGCATTTTGTTCTTCCATCGCTGTAGAAATACCTAACAGCAAGGTTGATAAATGTGGTGTTGTGTTAAAGAATTCCAGATGACGTTTCAGCGCTTCTGCACGTTCTTCATCTGTTTTATATAATTTGTTAATGATTGGAATCAACGCATAACAATAAGGCAGATTCGCCTGTCGCTCATAATTCCATGACCATTCCATAGACAAGGAACGAAGGGCTACTTTATTTAGATCTTTTTTTGTAATCATACTATTTTCTTTTACCGTATTAGAAGTCATCATCTTCATCTCCTTCACTCACACCGGCTGTTTCCACCGCATGCTTATTCTGATTTTTAATTTGGACAAGGACAATTGCCACGATAGCACCAAAGATGGCAATACCGGTTACCGGAATCTTCAAATATGTGCTTAACGCAAAGCCCAAGAAGAAGAAACAAGCAACATTCTTGTTCATGATCATCTGCATCAATAAGCCAAAACCAATTGCAGGTAACAGACCCATTGTCAGTTCTAAGCCTTTTTGTACCCATGCTGGAATCATATCCAGAATGCCCTGAATGACAGGACTACCTAAATAGAAGCTGACACCGACGATCACACCGATGATCAAATTGACACCAAAGAATCCACCTAACAGATGCATTCTTTCAACACCCTTATAATTACCAACAGCGGCATATTTATCTGCTTTATGCACAAACATCGGTAAAATGAAGACCATGCTTAAATTCTTAAAAATCAAAACCAGACTGGCAATTGGAAGACCTAATGCCAAGGCTGCCTCAGCACCGGTTCCGGTAGTGATGGCAAATGCCGTACCTAATACGGTTCCACTGATCATTTCCGGTGGAATGGATGCACCTACAGAGAATGCGCCCATAAAGGCAAGCTCCAATGTAGCTCCCAGAGTTACTCCCATTGAAATATCCCCTAATACGATGCCTGTCAATGTTCCCATCACCAACGGTCTGGATAACAAACAGGTACCAAATAAATATTCTGCATTACCAAGCATTGCGACCAATGCAAGTAAGATTGCTTGTAGCATTGTGTAAAACCCTCCTCTTTCTCAAATAGTTTCATGATTATGTTTCTTTATGCGGTTCGCTTTAACCTTCGATAGATTTGTGTTTCTTATGCGATTTTATAATACATTTTCCGCATGCACTTTCGCATCATTAGGAACCATGCGAATTTCCACTTCGATTCCTTTGTCTACTAATTCTTTCAGTAAGGTTGTTTCTTCTTCTGTCACATTGATTGCCTTACTGATATTTCTTGTGTTCTCTTTTGCTTTCGTGCCACCTAAATTCACAGACTTGATGACATTTGTTTCTGTTGCGAAACGATAAGCATCTTGAATTGATTCCACAACGATAAACAGTTTGTATTTATCTGTAACACCACTATTCACCGCTGCAATGCCATCTTCCACACTTTTCATAACCAGCTTAACACCTTGTGGTTTGGCCATCTTAATGGTTGTCTTACGTAATTCATCCTTCATGACATCATCATTCGCAATCAGGATACAGTCAGCGCCTAATGCACTCGTCCAGGAAAATGCCACCTGTCCATGTAATAGTCGGTGGTCAACGCGTAAACATTTAATCATCTTACTTCACCTCTTTCTAAAATTCATCATCTTCCTCAGCTTTTAAATCATCCGCTGCCAGGAAGGTAATGCCGTCTTGGGCATTCTTTACGATACTGTCTTTGACCTGCGCATCAATCACTTGCGGACAGGATAACAGAATATCCATGGCCAAATTCATATTCATTCCGCTGAATACCTTCACATTGTGATGCACACACAGCTGCGATAAGGCTGTATGAACGCTGCCGCCTTTGATATCGCAGAGAATGACAAATTCCATCTGTGGATTTGTTGCAATGCGCTCTTTCAGCTTGTTCATAAAGTCATTTGGATTTTCTCCCGGAAACAGACAGTAGGTTTCTACATCCTGCGTCAGCTCTTCGCCGATAATCATACGCAGGGAGTTTAATAATCCTTCCGCCAGCTTTCCATGGGATGCGAGAATCACTTGTCGCATACTCATCAGCTCCCTTCACTTACTAACTAGCAAAAAGCGTGCCAACTTGGAATTTTCCATGTTAAACACGCTTTTTTCGCTTTTTTTCTTAATTATTCTTCACGTAGTCGAAGATATAGCCAATCTCTTCCACCGGTATTTCGACGCTATAGTAATTTTCAACGACGCTAAACGCTTTTTTCACCGATTTGATAAACGCTATTTCTTTTTCCGCAAAATCTTCTACATTCGTATACGTTTCAATGCTCTTTCTGGTAACCAGACGTTCAATCAAGCAACAGACATGCACATACAAGCCTACACAAGTATTATTCGTCAAGCGAACCTGCAAATCATTTTGCAGCTTATCAATGGCATCGGCGACATGTTCTAATAGCTTGCTAGGATTTAAGATCGTCAGATTGTTCATGATATTGCTTAATGAGAAGTTCTTTAAGATATTTTGTTGGAAGGTCTTCATTTTACTATCACTGATGTAATCCTTAAAATAATCATGCAGCTCATCCAAGGTATCGTTGATGATTAAATCTTCGATTGGTATAAAACGGATATCAGGTATATTAGGATTCAGTGTTCCAACAATACAGATGACTTCGTAATTTTCAAAGAAGGCATCGTGCAGCTGTTTTTCCAATAAGGTATTGTAATCATACGTATAGACATGAATCGGTAAGTCGCATGGTAAGGAATCCACCAGAATCTTTTTCAGCTTTTCGGCAGTTCCCATACCGCTGGCACAGGAACAGAGAATGACCTTTTCGCGATTCTTATGTTCCACGATATGATAATTGGCACTACTGTAATCAATGGCAGTTTCAAAGATTTCTTTCATCGGCGTATTGGAGATGATACCCTGTCCGATTTCCAGTGCTAAACGTGTCGTGACATTGTTCATGATGCCGATGCTGGCATTGGATACTTCTAATCCTTTATAGATTTCCTCCAAAGAGCCCATATCAACCAGTAAAAACAGTTCTTCATATTGTGGAATCTTGGCCAAATAGCGATTCAGCTGTTCAATGATCTGTGTGGAACTAAGCTGTAACGGCATATCCATGGCATCAAACACATAACGCCCTAACAGTTTATTCGCTGCATCGGCCATACTGCTGGCTGTACTGAAACCATGGGCAATGATAATACCGATACGTTTATTCAAATCTGTAATACGATTTAATTTCTTTAGATTTAATGCCAGCACAGAAGTAAACATCGCATCAAATTCCATATCCAAATTTACGGTAAGATTTTCTACGATTTCCTGCGCAATCGCATATTCTCGATGCCATTCACTCTTTATATAGGAAAGCAATTGTTTGACGCGTTTCTTTTCTTGCTCCAGCCAATTGTTCATTTCTAACAGGTTGCGGCTGTAATCATCAATATAGGAAGCGATGGCAATTACATCATTATTCACAAATTTAAAACCATAACGTGAACTCAGCATATCAAAGATATTGGAAACGATACCTTGCAGATATTCATTCTTACGAATGGTCTTTTTCTTTTGAAAGACGATGGTTTCCTGATACTCATCAATGCTTTGACATGCCGTTTTTAAGAATAAATCACTGTTTTCTCTTGCATCATAAGCTTTCAACAGTTCTTCATTGCATTTTAGAATGGCGCGCTCATGCGATACGAATTTTGCCAGTTCATGTACAGAGATGAGCTTTTGTTCCGTCATGGATGGCACATTCATCTTCGGCTCTTTCAAGGTTTCCGGCAGATTATATGCCCGTATTTCTAAGCGATCCTTGTTGGGATCTGCATGAAATAACGCGTTGACACAGCTTGCTTGAATCGCATTTTTTAATTCTCCGATATTGGCATTGAAAGTTGTTGATAATAAGGTTTGATAGACAAGGGTAGAAAGATAGATAGATTTATGGATACGCGTTTCTTCTGCCGCAAAGATGGAGTGAATGAGCTGTAGACGCTCATGCGTGCCACGCTCTTCTAAGGAAGGAATCGTGATAATCATCGGAATACGGCGCAGCAAGGTTTTTAATAATGCCTCTTCTGGTTTTTCCGTTGTCGCAAAGATTAAACGTAAAGAAGACTGATACCACTTTTCATTATCTCCCACCATGTGATAAATGCCCTTATCCATAAATAAGAAGAGCTTTTCCTGACATTCCGGTGGCAGGCAATGCACCTCATCCAAGAAGAGCACACCGCCTTCTGCCAGTTTGATAAGACCGGGATTATCCTTATCCGCACCGGTAAATGCGCCTTTTTTATGACCAAATAGATTCGCCGTTAACAACTCCGGATTATTGGCATATTCGCTACAGTTAACGATGAGAAATTTTTTATCCGCTTCGATCAATTGATGATTTAAGGCATATTCATACATTAACTGTGCCATGAAGCTTTTTCCGGTACCGGTAGGTCCATACAGCAATAAAGGCAGTCCATTTGGCGGATATGATATGGTAGCCTTACATTGATTTACCACATTGGCTAAGCTTTCCTGCGCTCCAATCAGCTTTTCAAAATCTTTCGCTTCCTGTGGCTGCAAGGCTTTTACAAATTCCTTCTTCGATGTGAATTCCTTTTCCTTCAGATGGATAGAAAATAACTTCTCTAATGTCTGCACATCATAAAACAACACCGGACGGGTATTTATTTTAACAAGTTTCCCTTCATTCCATAGCTGGTTTAAATATTGGGATACCATATTACGGCTTAAATGCAACGCTTCACTAATCGCAACTGCATTGCCTGTTTCTGCTAATTCTCTTGTGGTTGCCATAAGGACCTGTTGTCTTACCTTTTCTAACATTACCATCAACCCCTTTTCCATTATTAAGTGTACGAAATTCTCATAGAAAAAGTCAATCAGAAGAATTTGCTTTTTTACGAAAGTTGGCACGCTTTTTGCTAGATATAGATAAGAGGAACTTAGAGGTGATCGTATGAAACAAAATTTAGCAATTCAACAAACGCTTCAACAAAAATATTTATTAACGCAGAAAAATCAGAATGCCTTAGAAGTATTAAAAATGAATCATGAAGAAATCACAAAGCTAGTGTTACAATTTGCGCAACGCAATCCGATGTTTGCCTGTCGCTTTCATCAGGAGAAGGGCTATGAAATGATGGATACCGTACATGCGCCTATCAGCTTAAAGGAAGAGTTGTACTATCAGCTGCACACCTGCAAGACTTCCATACGTGAAGATATTGCCGCCTATCTTATTGAATCCTTAGATGAAAATGGTTATATCAACATCAACGAGGAAGAAGTTGCACACGCTTTTCAAGTAACACTTCAGGAAGTACAGGATGTATTTACGATTCTTCGTACCTTTGAACCAAGTGGAGTCTTTGCCAAAGATGCCGCTGACTCCTTATATTTGCAATGTTTGCATATGGGAAACACCAAAGGGGCATATCTGCTCAAACATCATGCCGATGCCATCTTATCTCATGATCTTTCTTCTATTGCCAAGCAAATGAACTTAACGATCGAAGAGATCAAGGATATTTTACATTCCATCCGCAAATGTCATCCATATCCTTGTGCTCCATACCAAACCCAAACAACAATCAATATAACCCCGGAAGTGGATATCATCGTTGAAGATGAGGAAATTCGCATTGAACCGATTTCCGTCTTTACCCCTTCCCTGCATCAGGAATATGTCAGTGTGATGGAAGAGCATCCACAATTAAAACAATACTTTCAAGAGGCAAGTATTTTTGTCGATATGCTGCATCGCCGCAATGCCTCCTTGCTCATGATCATCAATGAGCTTGTCACCCTTCAAAAAGGCTATTTTCTGTATCATGATGAGCTGCGTCCCTGTACCTTAAAGGATATCGCCCAAAAATTAGGAATGCATGAATCAACTGTTTCCAGAGCCTTGCATCAGAAATATTATCGCTTTGAAGGTGAATGTTATGCTTTTAAACAATTGTTTTCAGCGATGACTTGTCAAGGGGATAGTGCCGATGGAATACGAAAGGCCATCCTTTCTATCATTCGACAGGAAGATAAACACAAACCGTTTTCGGATCAACAATTGGTGATAAAATTATCTGCCATGGATCTTAAGGTTTCACGCAGAACCGTAGCGAAGTATCGAGAACAGTTGCATATCCCCGGTAGTTCACAACGCAAGCTTCGCTAAATCTGTTTTCACAAGATAGCTCAATGACACATTTACAAAAAGGGATGCATAAAAGCAGAAAAACGTGCAAGACTTTCATTAGGTGATGTGGAATGCTGACATGGAAGGATATGGAAACGTTGTATGAACGCTTAGAAGCGGATGATTGTATCGGTGTGTATATTGAAATTAAACAATATGCGCAACACTATTTAAAAGATCGGCAAGAATGCCAAAAGGCCGTAGAAATACTGGACCAAATGCTGTCTGTCATGGATCCATGTATTTGCGTAAGTGAATGGATGCATGGTTCTTTATTCACGTTGTGGAAAACCATATCCTGGACATATATTCATGATATGATCCAGCAACTAGATGATGCTTTTCCACATGTTGCTTTTGCCTTTGGCATTTGTTATCCCAAAGCACAGGAAGAACTATCTACCTTATTTTATAAGTGCCAGCTTGCCGCTATCAAAAGCAAGGATCATGCAAAATATACGACATCTTATGAGCTTTATGATCAATTGCTAGAAAACCGCTTATTACAAGCGGTTTCGACACAGGAAATGGTAGAAAAGGCAATGGCAAAAGGGAATCTGCGTGTTTTTATACAACCAAAAGTTGATCTGGCTACCCAAACCATATGTGGGGGTGAGGCTTTATTGCGTTTATACCATGAAAACCAATGGCTTCCACTATCTGAATGGATGAAAGAAATTCAAAGAAACAGCTTTATTCGCCAGACGGATGTATATGTTTTACATCAGCTTTTTCATATGTTTGCCTTATGTCAGAAACAACAATTCCCCTTACTGCCAATCAGTGTGAATGTCTCTGAAGCAACACTAGAAAATGCACAGGAATATCTCATGGAAGTAAAAAAACTTACAAAAGCTTCTGCACTTTCCAGTAAGCTCTTAGAATTTGAAATCAGTGAAGATATTTTATCAAAAGATAATCAAGCCTTATCCGACTTCTTAACTGTCTTGCACCAGGAAGGATATCCGATTGCCATGGATGACTTTGGCAGTGGCAGTGCTTCCTTAACGATGCTTCCTCATCTTCCCTTTACAAGTATCAAACTTGATCGTTCCTTTTTTCCCCAACCTGCCAATGAAAAAAATAACCTGATGTTACAATCAAGTATACGTATGTTAAAACAATGTGGTTATGGCATTGTTGCGGAAGGTGTCGAAGATGAATGCTATCTGCCTCTATTAAAAGAGGCGCATTGTGATCAGATCCAAGGGCATTATTATTATCAAGCAATGCCAATGTCAGAATACTTGCAGCTATTACGATCATGGGTGTAAAAAAAGAAAATCATCGAGTGTGATTTTCTTTTTTTATTGTTTTAGGCTATTTCGGCAATCTTATCCATGATGAGTTTCCAAGCCAATGCCGTATCTTTTTCAAATGTTTTGGGATCTGCTTGAAAGTTTACGGGCATTGCTTTTTTATAAGGTGTAAAACCTAATCGCAAATACATGGCAATTGCCACATAACTGTTTGTTTGCGTAGTTAAATACAGAGGTTCTGTTACCTGCATAGAGGCATACAACCGAATCGTTTCAATCATTAATGCCTTAGCTATCCCTTTTCTTTGATGATGCTCATCTACACCTACCCAATGCACACGCATTCGTGTATGACCAAAATGCTCGCCTTCCCATACAGAGCTTGTACCGGCAAGCCTTCCGTTTTCATCAACGACCAGCAGCATTTGTTTCTTCACTTTTTCCGGCTGCGATAAAAATGTTTCCTTAAAATATTGCATTCCCTGTGCAAAATTCGCTAACTGACCTAATGCCACATGCAAGCGCACCCAATCTTGACTATAACGCGCATCAAAAGGTATGACTCGATATCCTTCTGCCAAATGGTATTCCATCTTTTCCGGTAGTTCTGTTAGTTCCATTAATACCGGATAATAAGGTATCGTTTTATCTAACGTTGTCATCTGCATCTCCTCCTTATCTAGTTCATATGTATTCTTTACAATAGCATGTTACCTAAAATATAAGGAAAGACCCGAACATAGATTCGAGTCTTATTGTAATTCTATCGTATAGGAATAACGATCTCCTGGATAATAGGAAACCGTATATTCTAACACACGTCCATCATGATCATAAGATACACGCTTACGCACCAGTAAGGCCTCGCCTTTTTTCATTTCTAGCTTTTCGGCAATTTCCTTCGTCGCTGTTACGGCATAAAAGCTTTCCTTACTACGTGATGGCTTGTTTATGTGAAGTTCATCCAGCAATGCATACATACTGCCCTGATAGCGGGTATCATCTAAAGGCAGATTGCGGTCTTTAGAAAAATAGCTGATGAAGTAAACCATTGGTGCCCCATCTCCAGTACGTACACGGGACAGACGATATACTTGTTCCTGCAAAGGACAATGAAATACCTCTGCCACTTCTTTATCTGCTACGGTCATTTCAATATGCACATAGCTAGTGCCAGGCGTAATTCCTCTTTCCAGCATTTCATTCGTAAAGCTTTTGATACCAATCAGTTCTTCTTCAATCTTATTCTGGAATATGACTCTTGTGCCCTTTCCCCTGGCACGTTCTACCAATCCTT
This sequence comes from Longicatena sp. 210702-DFI.1.196, assembly GCF_020563125.1. Classification (NCBI taxonomy): domain Bacteria; kingdom Bacillati; phylum Bacillota; class Erysipelotrichia; order Erysipelotrichales; family Erysipelotrichaceae; genus Longicatena; species Longicatena sp. 210702-DFI.1.196. The sequence continues at coordinate 71,134 of NZ_JAJCPX010000003.1, forward strand.
CCGTTTCCAATTGGGCAATCGCCTGTCTTGCCGTGATGCGTGATACACCAAAGCGTTTTTGCAGCTGCGCCTCACTTGGAATGGCATCTCCTGGGGCATATTCATTGGATAAGATTTTATCCTTAATAATTTTTTTAATTTGAATATACAGAGGAATTGCACCTTTGTTAAAATCGAGTTGCTCCATGAACTCACCTCCGTGAATCCATTATAGCATGTCTTATTTTATTTTAGGAAAATTTTCTTACGTAAGCTTTCAGAACACCGATTTTCTTACCTTGAGATTCTCCATATGGACGAATCGTATATTCCCCGACACTTGCTGGAATGATGAAGGTTTCCGCATAATGAACAACAAATGGCGCAAAAGCATTCGTTGGACTTTCAATGACTGCTTCTCTTCCTTCTACCAGATTTAGCATATGCACCCCATCATCGGTAGTGTGATGCGTTACATCATCCATCCAATAACGTCTGGTTTCGATAAATTCCAATTCATGAAGACCGGTATGTTCTTCCACATAATGTTCACCACGTGATACTTCATAAATCGCATTTACTAAATTCTTTTCTACCCATGGTGTCGTACGGTCCCACTGAATGACTTCTTTTCCATGTTCGATATGCACCGGACGTGGACGGCCATCTAAACCTAAACGATCCCAATCCCATAATTTAAAGGTAAAAATATATGGTGTAGCACTGATTTCCAAAACCATTGCATTACTTCCGGAACAATGGCAAGTACCTGCCGGGATTAAGAAATGGTCATGCTTCTTTGCCGGAAATTTATTAATATATTTTTCTGCATCAAAGGACATTTCGCCCTGATTCGCTTTACGCAAATCTTGAATCATTTCATCCTTTTGAATACCTTCTTTTAACCCAAGATATACGACAGCATCATCTTCTGCATCTAAAATATAATAGCTTTCATCCTGTGTGTAAGTCATACCGAATTGTTTTTTAATATATTCCGTCAGTGGATGTACCTGAAGACTTAAATTCTGTCCGCCCATGGTGTCTAAGAAGTCAAAACGAATTGGAAATTCTGCCCCAAAACGTGCGAATACCTGTGCACCCAATAATGGTTTTGGCTGGTATAATACCAAATCCATAGCTGGGATTTCTACCGTAATGTCATGAAATCCTAAATATAAAGAGTTCTCTTCCGGTACGCCATCAAAGCTCCAGGCGAAATTTTGTTTGGAACGATCAAGGTCACAAACCTCTTTCATCCACTGGCCTCCCCATACACCTGGATCAAAATATGGGACTGTACGGAATGGCTGTTTTGCGATCTGTTGTAATGCACTGCGGAAGGCATCGCCACTGATCATCTTTGGCTCCATCTTTTTATTTGTATCGCATACATAGTCCATTCGTTCAAATAAAGATGCTTTATGCTTATCCGCAATACGCCATTCAATAAAGAAGCCACGTTTATTTTTACGCAATGGATCTTCATCATAATTGCTGCATTTATAATTGCCCATGCCTGCGCGATAACGCATTTGAATTTCCCAGCGAGCCATATCGAAATAAACCAGAGTATCCCCTGGATGTACCAAAGCAGCTCCAAAACCATAAAGCAAAACCAAACCATCACATGCCATAACCTGTTGCTTTGCCTCTTCCAGTTTCGTCAAATCAATAAAATCAATGACATCTCCATAATACATCTTACCAAAGACACGATCATCCGTTATATGATATTTCAATTGTTCACTGATGGTTTTTTCTTCTTTAAAAAGATCTATCATATTAATTACTAATGCTGGATGCAGTTTCATTAATTCCGGCAGAATTTCATCATCAAATACCCCCGGATACACATCAGCAACCAGTACATGACGTCCTGTATTGCAGTGTTTTTTCAATTCATCCAAAATAGGCGCATAACCAGCCCATGCGCTGTCATCATATCCCTCTATATACGTTGTCGGGAATTTGTTGTAATTGCTTTTCATTCTTCTTCTCCTCTCACAAATACCAGTTTTCCTTTTTCCTTCATTACGCGATAGCCGAATGGCATCGCATCTACCGCTGCATAATCATGTCCGGCATCACAACCCCAGCAGGCAGCCACTTTCATATCCTCATCCCCTGTATTGATCAGACGATGTGCAAGATGACCGTCAATGTGATGCAGGCTTCCCTCAGACACTTCTTCTGCCCAAGTATTTCCTTCTTCATCCATCAACATTAACAATCCTTTTCCACTGACACCGAAATAAAATTCCGCACAATCACGATCTTCATGCCAGTGTCCGCGTGTCATATTGCATTCTCCTGCTACACAAAGTGGATGTAACACGGTCAGTCCCCAGTTTAAATTGCCTCGCTTGGCATCACCTTTTGTGTAGGAATATACATCATACATCACTGTGTTTTCATCCAGATCACCTTCTTTGGCAAAGAAGGATTTGGCATCCTTATACCGTTTCGTGCTAACCGCAACATCACTTCCTTCCATTACAGAATGTATATCGAATGTTACCGGTGCTTTTACTACCTTCATACAAGTTCCTCCCATTCCTTTTTCTTTATTTCAGGATGTGCGACAAATAAGAATTTATCCGGATTCTCCTGAAACTGCGTGTAAATCGGTTTTCCTTTTTCAATACCAAATTGTGGATATTCTTTGGCCTCACAAATGGTAAGGTTTCCTTGGCTGTAGCTAGGATTCATTTCCCAGGTAATATTACCCGCTTCATCCGCCAGTGGGAAAAAAGCAATACCATTGTGTTCACGCACTTCCTGATATGCAAAGCCATAATCTCTGACACACCATGCCCCAAAGCTCATGTTCTCATGGATATTCGCATTCACCGTCGCATGCACCCAACCCGGTGGCACGATGACAACATCACCCGCTTTGGCATGTACGGCATAACAATTTCCGGCATCATCACCGCCATACTGCTGCATATAAATATACGCCTCACCGCTCCATATTTCATAAACCTCACAGGTGGATGCATTACAAGAAGGGGATATCGCATGAATATGTCCTTGTGAGCGGACAGGTTCCTTCCCGATCCTTCCTTTCGCATACGCAACTGCACCATATAAAAGATTGCGCTGTACAATCGCTTCGCGATCCTTTTCCATACCGACATCCATAGCTATACTGTATAAAACATCCGGTCCATCCGCATCTGCATCCGCCAATGAAGAACGAATATCATTAAGATGTCGCTTTTCACAAATCGGTCCAAATGCGCCATCGCCATAGGAAAACGTTAGTGTTTCTTCCTCCATATGGATGGCAAATCCAGGGTCAAATTCCATATCTTTCCTCCTAATTGTTATAACATTATATCTTGCTTGATTTTATTCTAGTAAACCACTGAATAAATGTCAATAAAAGTGCTGAAATTTCCGAAATTCGTTATACCAATTCCATGGAATTGACCTATCTTTTCGATCTTTTTTCATAGGAAATCCATAAAAAAGCTATGGTATGCGCATAAAGCGAAAAGCTCTTCCATCCTGCAAATAGAAGAGCTTCTGAATTACCCCTGTTGAATAAGACGCATTTTGAAGGTATTACGTTCTCCATGATAATATGCCGTGGAATATTCCACACACCGATCATCCGCCGTATATGCCTTTGTTTTAACATACAAGATTACTGCCGGCTGTTCCATATGCAACAATGACTGGATCTCTTCATCTGCCAAACGTGCTTCTACCACACGATCAACATAAGCTATTTTACATTGATACCTTTCCTCCATAATCTGATAAAGGGAAGATGCTTCAAAATCATGTTGGGCAATGTCCGGAAATACTGTACTTGGCACATACGTTTCCACGACGACCATTTCCTTTTCATCAGCATACCGCAGCCGTTTTAAATACAGTGATGTTTCACTCTCCCATAATGATTGGCAACCTTCCGGTGTAGGAAGTGTTTCTTTTTGTAACACCTTTGTGCTTGGCACTAAACCTAAGCTTTTCATCTCTTCGTCATAACTGCTTAATTTCATAAAGAAATTGCCTTCTACTTTCGGTACCGAGACAAACGTGCCTTTTGCTTTTTGTCTGGTGATATACCCTTCATGTATTAACTCCGCAAATGCCTGACGAATCGTTGGTCTTGATATATCTAAGAGTTCACAAAACTCTGCCTCTGTCGGTAATTTATCACCAGGTTTATAATAGCCGTTTTCAAACAATTCCAAGATTGCCGATTTCAACTGATAATATAATGGAACAGGAGAATTTTTCGCAATGCGAAAATGCTGCCGTAGGTTTTTATCGATCATATACATGCCTCATTTCTCTTTTTATTATAAAGGATTTTTTTCTATTTGACAATGAAAATATCTTAATGTTATAATGTAATTACATTAAAGGAGGACATCGTTATGGACACAACAAAATTAACCGCTAAAACACTTGCAAGTGTATTTGATCACACCTTTTTAAAGGCTTATGCAACACATGAGGATTTTGATAAACTCTGCCGTGAAGCGAAAGAAATCGGAGCCGCGATGGTTGCCATCAACGCTTCACCGGTAACCTATTGTAAAGAACAACTCAAGGACAGTGATGTGCATGTGGGAGCAGCCATCGCCTTTCCTTTAGGGCAGACAACACTGGAGACAAAGATTTTAGAAACGCAGAAAGCAATTGCGGATGGTGCTGATGAAATTGATTATGTCATCAACATCGGAGAAGCAAAGATGCATCATTGGGATTATCTTGAAAGGGAAATGCGTGAAATCACACAGGTATGTCATAAGCATGGGATCTTATGTAAAGTTATATTTGAAAACTGCTATTTAGAAAAAGAAGAAATTCGCAAGCTTGCGGAAATAGCTAAAAAAGTGAAACCGGATTATATCAAAACAAGTACCGGCTTCGGTACTGGCGGAGCTAGTGTAGAAGATGTAAAACTGATGAAAGAAACCGTAGGCGATGCAGTGAAAGTAAAAGCAGCCGGAGGCATTCGCGATTGGGCAACATGCAAAGCAATGCTGGAAGCAGGTGCAGAACGTATCGGTACGAGCAGTTCATTAAAAATCTTAGATGAATTTAAAAAAAAAGAGGATAACCACATGAAAAGAATCATTATTACCGGTGGCAATGGCTTTATTGCCTCTTTAGTTAAAGAATCCTTAAAAAACACAATGGATGTGGTGGCTATGACGCGAAAAGATGCAGATTTTGCTGATCCGGATGCAGTCAGAGCCTGGTTTGAAAAGCAGGAATTTGATTACGTATTCCATACCGCAGCAATGGCACAGACAGCGGATTGTGAGAACTATCCTGAACTCACCTATCGGGTGAATGTGGAAAGTACAAAAGTTATTGCCGATATCTGTAAAGAACGACATGCTCGCTTGCTTTTTATCAGTACGGAACAATGCTTTAACGCTAAGACTTGTGCAGGTCCATTTAAAGAAGAAGACAGCTTGTGCTCTATCACTAAATATGGACAGCATAAAGTGGAATGTGAAAACTATATCACTTCCCATCTGGAAGATTATCTGATTCTTCGTTTCTCTTGGATGTTAGGCATGAATCGCCCCGGCATTAAGGCAAGTCCTAACATCATACGCAACGTCATGCATGCTCTGTTCTATCAACAGCCGACAAAATTTACCGTAAATGAAATCCGTGGTATGACCTATGCCCAGAAGCTGGCAGATCAATTCACAAACATCATGGAGCTGGCATCCGGTATTTATCATATCTCGGATACCAATACCCACAACACCTATGAGTCCGCAAAAATAGTAGCTCGTAAATTAGGCTTCGATGAAGAAACCATCGATCGCTATATTTTGCCTGATCATGAACGCTATAAAGAACGTTTCCGTGACTATCGCCTTGATCATCAAAAGATAGAAGAGGCCGGCATCCATTTTGGTACCTTTGAAGAAAATGTAGATGCTTGTTTAAAAGATTTCGGCTGGTTGAAATAGCTAAATAGACAGATTTATTAAACAATCTGTCTTTTTTATATATCGTTGTAAACGGATACAAGTGATGACGAATATCACTTCGCATTTTTACATATCAATGCTATAATAAGGAAGATAATGAAAACACCCAGGATGATTTATCATCTTACAGAATGGAGGATACTATGAAATTAGCATTTCTGGTACATACAAGCCGTGATTATGAAGAAGTAATTGAAATGATCAATCAATTGACGAAGCAAGGTGATCATGTCTTCATCATGATCAATGATAACGATTTAAGAGACAAAGTAGCCTTTGTATATACAGATTATTTACGTGTACACGTATCACGCACGCAAGAATATGCCCAAGAAGGAGATCTCTCTTTAGCAAGAGGAACCATCATTCAAATGAAAGAAGCAATCGAAAAAGATGATTTCGATTATTTCATTAATTTAACAGATGGCATGATGCCCTTAAAGAGTCGCAGCGAAATTGTTGCATTTCTAAGCGAACATGAAGGAAAAGATTTTTATTATGATGCCACAGCCGATTATGATCAAGTGGCCCTAAATAAAAAAAGTAAGAAATATTATCCGTTTACCAATGCTTTAGATTTTCCTAGAAATAACTTTCTGCGTTCCCTATCAAAAGCTAGCGGTTCTTTCTTTTCCATGCTTGGCATACGCCGTAAGAGTGAAGAAGTATATCGCATCGGCAGTCCTTGGTTCATCTTATCGAAAGCGAGTGCGAAAATCTTAGCTGCGCATTTTGATTATGTATCTGAATCTTACAAGCTTTCTTGGTATGCGGAGGAACAATACATTCCGATGATGATGCAGAAGTATGTATATGTCAATGGTCGAAAAGATGATCATATCAATCAAGATTTGCGTGTTGTCGGTCCAAATGGGACTTGGGTAGAAAGTAGTGATGCCAAACCATTAGCGGAAGAAACGTTAAAAGCGCATCCGGAATGCTTATTTGGTGGCAAGATCACGGCAGAAGATACCTTATATTTATATCATGAATATTTTGATATTTATAATCGTGATTATGAAAAAGTTGCGCAAAAGGAAAAACGTGATGTGGATCCAAATGCTTTGATTGATGCTCTGACAAAATCATCTGTTGAATAACACCACAAAAGAGCCCTGCAGGATGCAGATGGCTCTTTTCTTTTTCAAATGATAGAAAGTATAAATACTGTGCTTCATATTTTTCATAAAGTATTCGCAAGCCAAAATGTGTTTTCTTTCGGTTTTTGAAAGTTTTTTTCCAACATAGCCACATGAGATAAAAAATCTGCATCATCAAAATATTTTGCCTTTACCAAACAGCTCTGAACACAAGCCTGACATTTTATACAAGTACCGATGATTTCATAAAAGTTTTCAAAAGAGATTGCCCCCATAGGACAATGGGTAGCACATATCCCACATTTGGTACAGAGATCGAGTCTTGTTTTGGGCGTTGCTTTAAGGAAGTGTGCGGGTGTTCCATCTTCTTTGAGCGGCTTATAATACGATAATTTTGTTGTCATCTTTCTTGTAAGGACAGCTGTATCCTTAGATAGGTCATTTTCCAATAGGGTTTGCACAAGTTGCATTAGAAATTGACGTAATGCTTCTTTATCCTCTTCATTAGGTCGAGAGGTTGCCAGTTTCTCTGTAAAGGCATGTTGGCAAGACATAGCTGCTGCACCTATGACACGAAATCCATGCAAATGCAGTTCTTGTATAGCTTCATCTACCGCTTGATCATAAGCACGATTGCCATAGGTAAGGATAGCTAACGCAAGGGTGTTATTCCCTTGCAAATGGTTTTGCAGAAAGGTCAACATCTTATTCGGCAGTCTTCCTGCATAAACACTGGATCCAAACAACACCAACGCATCTTTGGGGAAAACATAGGTTTCTTTTCGCATAGCGGGCAATGTAAAATCAATATAGGTAATCGGAAGATGGAGATATTGTTGTAATGTTTCAGCCGCTGTTTCAATTACTTTTCTGGTATTGCCACAGGCACTGTAATAAACCCCATAAAGCGCTTTTAGTTTCATAAACATCATCCCTTAACCTTTCTTTTCGTTATGTTCATTGTACCGTATATAGCAATTATTTGCATCAAAAAAGCGCTTGGATAAGCGCCTTTTCCTATTATTTTTTCCCCTTCTGCAAATCATTTAACATTTGCAGTACCAGTTTCTTAGAATTGCGGTAGCTTAGATAGAACAAGATCGTAAAGATACCTGTCGGAATTGCAAGTATCAATCCTAGCCATTTCATGACACTGCGCGCTGTTTCGCCTACACTGAGGAATGCATCGTGCATACCTGTGAATCCCCATATAGCCAAAGCACTAAATAATAAACATAGGAAGAAACACATCTTAGCATTTCTTATCAATCGTTTGGTCATCATATCACGATAAGATATCTCGTTCTTCAATTGTTCACGCTCTTTTTTTGTCATCGTACTCTACCTCATTTCATTGTAAAAATCATACCATCCCATACTTCGATTTGCAAGACCTAAAGAAAATCATCCCTTTTGGGAGTAAGGGATGATTTTGAATGTATTGCTAAGTATTATCCCAGCAATCCGCTGACAGAACCTAAGAAACCAATTACCACAAACAGAATTAATACTTTGATTGGAGTAACGTTCTTTTTCGCCATCAGCCACCAAGCGAACAGTACAAACAGCATTGTCAGAATGCCAGGGAATGCACCATCCAGTTTTTGCTGCAACATAACTGCTTTACCTTCAGAGTCAGTAGCGATCTGAACAGCTGAAGTAATGTTAACCCAAGATCCAGCCATCGCACCAACGATAACCTGACCCATAACGATAACAGATTCACGGAACGCAGTTGCCTGTGTACCAACGATCATTTCAACAGCAGAACCACCAAGTTCATAACCCTTGTTATAGATAACTTTCTGGAATAATGTACTTGTTACGTTCCATACTACGATATAGAATAATGGACCTAAGATAGATCCGCCTTCAGCGAAACCTAATGCGATACCTAACAGAATAGGAATGTAAGTACCAACGATCAAAGAGTCACCGATACCAGCCAATGGACCCATCAAACCTGCACGGATACCATTGATCATTTCATCATCAATTTCTTCAGCACCATTTGCACGAGCTTCTTCCAAACCAGCAGTGATACCAACTACGATAGCACCAATCTGAGGCTCAGTGTTGAAGAATGGATAATACGTTCTCATTTTTTCACACTGTTCTTCGTGTGTAGGATACAATTCCTGAATGATTGGCAGCATAGACCACATGTAACCAAATGTCTGCATGTGTTCGTGAGAGAAACAAGTTAAGTTTCCATACCACCAGCGCCAGAAGGAACTATTTAATGTTTTCTTTGAGATTTTTTTCATAATTAAATATCCTCCTCGTCATCATCATCGATGGCAGCTCCGCCGCCACCAGCTTTCACCATCGTTAACTGATAGTTAATCAATGCGAATACAGCACCAACAGCTGTAGCAGCAATCAGTGTTAATCCCATAGATTTAGCCAATGCGAAACCGAATGCGAAGAAAATCAAATCGGTTGTCTTCGTAACAACGGATTTCAGCAGAATAGCAATACCAACAGCAGGCAATACAGCACCAACCATAATCAGCGCCTTAACATACCATACGTCTGTTTTCAAAGATGCAAAGATTTCCGTAACGGCATCTGCACCATAGTAGCACAGTAAAGTAACAGGCAGGAAAGATAATACGAAGTGTGAAATTAATGGGAATAAAGCATCGACTTTACCGATAATTCCTAAATCACCTTTATCCAATCTAGCCCAACCAATGTGCTGCCAGATCAAGTTCATCATAGCTGTTCCATAGAACAATGTAATACCGATAACACCGGTCATAGCTGAGATACTAGATGCCAAACCTGCAGCATCCTTTCCCGCTAAATCCATTCCAGCAGCTTTCGCACCAACGTAAGCCAATGGAATACCAATGTAGGAAACTGCACGCAAGTCAGAAGCTACGGTTCCACCAGGTGTAACCAGAGCAATCCACATAACCTGCATAGGCATACCAACCAGGATACATCCCGGTACATCACCAAGAATTAAACCGACGAACAAAGATGCTACCAACGGTCTATTCAGAGTGTAGTTACCAACAGTAGTTCCCAAACAAGCAATCGTACTAGCTGCAGTACAACTCATAAGACCAATTAAAATTGCTTGAATTAAACTCATAATAGCATTTCTCCTTTTCCTTTTATATAATCCAATTCAGTTTCAATGCTCCCACCATTAATAACCGAATTTAGATCTGAATTTAGGCCATGAACCAATTGCGGTTTCCTGCAATAATGCAAAGTATACATCATAACCAGCATTTGTCATAGCTTCGCAAGCCTCTGCTTCTTCCGGGATAATGGACTGATTCTGTCCTAATTTAACAGCTCCCGGACGGTCATTACAAGGCCCGATAACAACGCGTTTTACATCACTTGGAACAAATTTATTATCAACCAGGATTTTTTTCATATCAACCGGGTTTTTTGTGATCAAGAAATATTTCTTATCACTGTCAAGCACGGTCTGTGCTTTTTCTAAAAAGTGTTCCATCGTCCAAACGAATACTTTTTTATCAGTAGATGCTTTAAAGGACTGTTTTAGAACCGGCGTAGTTGCTGCTTTATCATTTACAGCAATGATCCCATCACAAGGGAATTCCTTAGACCAACGTGTTACAATCTGACCGTGAATGATGCGGTCGTCAACTCGTACAAAACTAATCATAAACTTTTTCCTCCTTTTTATCTGAATGACTAAATGTCATCATCAGCGTCATCAGCTGCCGTACTGAATTCTGTCATTCCTGCATGACCTTCACTTAGAATGGTCTCTTTCAGTACATTCAAATCATCAAAATTGTCTTTCATTAATACGGCGGTTATTGCCATTGGCATGTTCATACCTGCAAGTACTAACGTGTTAGCCATCATACCTTTTTCATCAAGTACTGCCAGCGCATTCGTAAATGGTGAACCGCTCAAAATATCTGCAAGTAAAATTACGGAGTCGTCAGTATTCAGCGGCTCCACCAATTTACGGAAGTTTTCCGCAAATTCATCAGCACTCATATCTTCACGTAGACTCGTGCTTAATACGTCATCTCTACTTCCTGTCATCATTTTTACAGCAGAATGCAGACCCGGAGCAAATTCGCCGTGGCTGACCATAATCACATATCTCATTAGTATCCTCCTTTTTAATAGACATGGATAGTAACTTTCTCAGGTGTTGCTACACTGTTTTTTCACACAAAAAAGTAAAGCACTACGGATAGCACCATCACTATTTTATTGTATGAAGTATCAACGATATGCAGAATCTCCCAGCGATTCAGTTACCTGTAAGTGCTACATTCCAGAGTGACCAGCTCTTATTTTTCCAGGAATGTAATCGCTTACGCTGTCTTTTTACATTGTTATCTTACATCAGTGGATATGGTATTTCAAGCATTTTGTTTAATTTTTTCACATACATTACAAATGTAATCACACAATTCACCCAAAATTGACACAAAGAACCCAACAAATTATATGGAAAACAGCCTATTTTCTTCGTATATAGATTTTTTTCCTTTAGCTTTTGGCATCTTGCCTGATAACATCCAAACATTACATCCTTTCCATACCGAAATTTGCATGGATATACAACGGTTTATTTCTTTCCCATATTGTAAACCAAACAAGAAACACCTGTAACAAAAAGACAGCCTTTGGCTGTCCAGATCATACGACATGATTATCTTGCTTTATTTCACATAGCTAAGTAATACTCTGGTATCCCCCTGTATGGTAAGATCCTTGCACGCTGCCGGAACAAAGATGCTTTCTGTAAAGAGGAACGGAATATGCATACCGTCACAGATGATTTCAGCATCTTGACCAACATTCGATAAACAATAAAATTTTGTGTGATCCATAATTAATTCATAGGATGCATGAATGTCTACCAGCTTGACACAAAACTCTTCACGCTCTACTAACATTTTCTCCTTTGTTTCCTGTACTTTTTCTAAAGGAGAATGAACCGGTGTACAAACTAAAGCGAAATCCGCAACAGCAAAGCTTTTTTGAATATGCAAAGGACGTGGATTGCCGTTTGCATCTTTACGATTATAATCATAAAAACGATATGTCGTGTTGGAATTTTCCCCAATTTCCAACGCTAAGATGCCTTTCCCTAAGGCATGCAGCATCCCTGCATCAATACATACAAAATCTCCGGCTTTTACCGGAATGCGCCGCACATATTGCTCAACTGTATTTTCCTTTACCGCCTGATACAAAACCTCCTTATCGGCAATGGTCGTGCCAGCTACCAGCGTTGCTCCTTCATCTGCCTCTAAAATATACCAGGATTCTGTTTTCCCTTCATCATTTTCATGTTCATGCGCATAAGCATCATCCGGATGAACCTGGATGGAAAGATTGTCTGCCGCATCCAGAAAAGCCAAACGTAACATACGCTGTCTAGGTACTTCCCCTAGCATTTCTCGCTCTTTCTCATCTAACAATTCCTGCAAAGTTTTGCCGGCATAGTCTCCATTGATGATCTTATTCTGTGCATGCGGATGGGCACTGATCTCCCAGCATGTGCCACATCCACTCTGGGCTTCATGACGCATCGTCGTTAAACGATCATTGGCCCAAATGGTTTTGTCATAAATCGGTTTTAAACGTAATGGATACATAATGTTCTACCTCTTTCTTTTTCTCGCCCCTATTATAATATGAATCACATACAAAAGCAACGAAATGTCATTACATTATGACCTTTCCTACATTTTTCATCTTTTTTTCTAACAATTGTTATAACAATTGCTTAAGAAAATGGTATAATCATAATACAGAAAGGAAAAATGACTGCACATCTTATCGCTGCAGTCAGGTGAATGTATGCAATATGCCATTATAACCGACCAAATTTGTGAAGATTTAGAACGTGCTTTACAAATTGCGAAAGCACATCACTATTCCCATGTGGAATTACACAATGTCTTTGGTAAAAGTATTGAAGAATGTAGTCTGGCAGAAGTCGAGCATATCCGCACGCTCTTACAAACCTATCATTTGGAAGTATCCTGCATTGCCAGTACTGTCTTTTTTCTTTGCCCTTTATATGAAGGCGATCAAGTTTCTTTATTCAATGATTCTTTTTATGCCATTGAGGGCGATATCAACACGCACCTGCGTTATCTGGAAAATGCCTGCCGCATTGCCAAACGTTTAAATTGTCCGCGCGTACGAATATTTCCCTTCCGTTTTCCTGATAATCGCAAACCCCCTTTCGGCGTTCAGGAAGATATGAATGCCATACTGCGTGCGATACGCCTAGCTTTACGGATAGCAAAGGAGTATGATATCACGTTGGTTTTAGAGAACTGTCCATATTCACGATTGCCAAAGGGAATGATGACGATACAGATCATCAAGGCTTTCCAAGATCCACACTTGCGCTTATTATGGGATCCGGCCAATAGTTTCAGAGCAGTAAAAGAAAATGTGCCAAAAGATTATTTACTCTTTTCATTAATGGATGAGTTACGTTATATCTATCCGCAAATAGGTCATATTCACATCAAAGATTATCATTATGATCCTTCCCAGCAAAAACCTTTTGTGCATAAAGAATTATTCGACGGCGATATACCATATGATCAGATTCTGACATATTTACACAATCGCGGTTATGATAAAGTCCTTTCCTTAGAAGCTGAAGTGCCTTTCCAGGAAACCATATCCAGCATGGATAAACTAAAAGACACTTTAGAAAATATCACCTAAAACACCAAAAATGAGGAATTGCCAAATTTGGCATCCCTCATTTTTTCTTTATTTACGATTAGCCTTTATGCCAGCATAGCACTTACGTAATACTTCATAACATTTCCTATAAGATAAGCTTTTGATCCTCCCTTTAACTTTTCATTCACTTATTCATTACAAGATTCTCCACCCTTTGATAATCGATAAACTCCTTTAAATGGATAACAACTACTCAGCGTTATTTATATCTAACTACATGTGTTTCAACCGGATAACCGATAATGATCATTTTTTAATACCCGTTATATGGTAACTTACCAATACATATTTACCGTGTATCAGAAGGGTACATATCACTACGGAAAAGGTTTTTCAAATAAAAAAAGAGGTTGCTAAGCAACCGGATAAATACTACATGAAGCAAGCGTTTTTCATAATCTGTAAACGCTAAGCTTTTTCTGAAACTATAACACATATTTAACGAATAAGAAGATTAAAAATAAAATCAATGGTAAGCCAATTAATACCAGATATCCTACATTGACTTTTTTCTTTAATTGATTCCAGTTCTGCTCATCAAAGTAAAAGCGCTCATCCTGCGTCCGTTTCACAACCCCATTTTCCATCAGATTCGCAATCGTATAAGCGATGACCTGGGTTGGATATGATATATTTTTAAATGCCTCATAACCGACAGCTGTACTTTCTGAGTATGCCTCTTTTCGATGTAATACATCTAATACACGTTTTGCCGCTGTCTGCTGAACTGTTGCTTTTTTCTTTGCCATTTCCTTACATCCTCCTGCTGATAAAAGGAAGTTATTCCTCATTTTGATTGTATTGTATAACACATTGTACCGCTTGCGCAACACTTTTTACGATTCTCTTCCCATGACGCTTTACTTCCTCTTGCGCACTTTCCATCACAAAACTATGCTCTACGCAAGAAAACATCGGCACATCATTATGACCATCCCCAATCACCCCAACTTCATGCTTTTTTAGATGCAGCTTATCCATTAGGGTACAAACGGTGTTGCCTTTATGAATACCTTTTTTAGTTATTTCAATATAGTCGATAGAAGTAGGCAAGACTTCATACTCTTTAAATATTGCCTGAAGCTTAGGCAATAAAGCATTCGTTGTCTGCTCATTGCAAGTATACAAACTGATTTTGACCACACTCGCTTTTGTTCTATGCAAATGTTGGAGTAAATCTTCTTCACTCAGATTGCCCAAATAAGCAAGTGTCTTACGTATAGATTGCCATGCATCCGCTGTATAGGCATGTTTCATCAAAAAGAATTCACGCTCTTCACTACAAATAAAAGGATGACACATCCCCACATAAGCATCCAATTGTTTCATAATAGCAATGACTTCTTCACCATCCATATGATGTTCAAACACCTTATGTTTTTGAATCCATAAAGAGCCTCCATTATTGGCTACGATACAATCGGCTTGTAAATTATGGTGTGTTAACAGATGACGACAAAAGCCGATATCTCTTCCTGTCACCAAACCAAATTGAACACCATGTTCTTGCAGCTGATGAATTGCGTCAACATCAGTCTTATGAATCTTTGGATCATATTGAATCAAGGTACCATCGATATCACTTAATAATAATCGTATCATTGCTTTATCCACCCATAGTGAAGGCAAGCGTTCCATATGCCATCTTCCTCAACATTAGATGTCACATAAGCAGCTGCTTCTTTGACTTTTTCACGGGCATTCCCCATGGCAATGCCATACCCACAGCGCTTGATCATATCCAAATCATTATAATCATCGCCAAACGCCGCACATTCTGTCATATCGATACCGATATGCTTACAAATACATGCGATGCCATCTGCTTTGCTATGCTGTCCATTGATATCATAATATGTCGTATCAAAGGGCGTAAATAATAATTCGGGAAAATGTTCTTTGATCGCTTGCAAATCCTCATGTTCAATTTTTGCCACAGCAGCTAAAGGAAGACTTTTTTGTTGATATATTCTTTGTTCACGCTCATCGCTTAAAATATCCAAACGTCCTAAAAATCCTTCCAGCATATGCGCAATACGCTTATAGCCATGATAACAACGCGCCGCTTCGATACATTGAAACATCAAGGCATCATCTTTGGTGCGAAAGATATCAATCAATTTTTGGGTCTGCTGTTTCGTAAAAGAAAAGCGATGTAATATCTCATCCTTGCTATCTATCACACAGGCACCATTGCTGCAAATAAAATAATCAAATGTGATTTCATCCAGCAGTTTCTTCTCCATGGCAAAAGGAGGTCTGCCACTGGCAATGGCCAGCTTCACTCCTTGTTTTTGCAAATTTTTTAATGCTGTTATCGTGTTGTAACTGAACTGTCTATTACCTTTTGTAATCAGCGTACCATCCACATCAAACACACATAATTTTATCATTACGAATCATCCTTCACCTTTATTTTTTATGTTTCTTACGGTTTTTCCAGTTGTCATAATGAACATCAAATGCCTCACCCATCTTATGTGAAATCGTGATTCGTTTTTCTTCAGTTGATGAAATTTCCGTGTTTTTCATTAAGCCTTTGTTTCGTGTTACGTTCATGATAGAACGGTAACGATAATAAGCCTTTTCATATAAGAAGCCATTGTCATCAAAAATAACACGTCGTTTCACAAGCGTATCCATTCCCATGCTAACGGCAATCAACGCTATTAAACTGTAGGCAAGACGATAATAGTAAACGTTATCCTCCACATATGGGAAAAAGGCAAGGAAAATGCCGGCTGCCATCATTATGGCGAAGAAAATCAAAAAGCCGGTATAAACATTTACTTCTTCATAGTCCTTATGACTGTTTTTGTACTCATTTCTTAATTTTATATTTGTTCTTAACTGCTGTGCGGAACGAAATAACATCCAAATGCCATACCCGATCATAACCACACTGATAAAGGTTTCCATAGTAAATATAGTATCCATAAAAATTTCTCCTTCTTCCAATTTCGGTATTATTATACACTATTTCAAGGAAGAATTTAAGCGGTTACGTAAATCAGTGACATTTGTCTATACCCGTTTATAAAGCAATCCCAAACCTAAAGGGATAATGCCGGATAAACCAATCAGCAATAATGTCATGTCGGCCCCCATGGCATTGACCATTGCACCGGCAATCACAGGGGTAACTAATAATGAAACACCTACATAAAAAGCTGAAGCTATGGTCTGTCCACTACTACGCAAATGTTTTGGCGTCGTATCATCAACCAAAGTTTTGCTGGTGATCATGATAAGCGGATACGTGATACATTGCATCAAAGTGACAACAATCATCATTTCCGGCGATTGCACAAGCGAATAGGCGATAAAACGAAGAATGTACATAAAGGTACCAAACATCATCAGCTTATAGTCACCGAATTTCTTTAACAGCCAAGTACCGGCAAAAAACAGTGGCAGTTCGGTAAATGCCTGTATGCTCCAACGTGCGCCGATCATTCCTTCTTTCGCTCCAAGATTCATCATCTTATCCACCGTCGTATAAATATCTGCCGTTGCGATGACATTAATAAATAGGAAGATCAATACAACGATGATATATTTACGATTGAGCAATAATTCCTTTAAATCGCCGATATGAATACCACCACTTTTTTCCACCTTTACTGCATCTTGCATCATCATCGTCAATAAAATATTCAATACGGCCAAACCGGCAAATACATAACCTAAGGAAGCATAGCCGTAATGTTCAACGATCATCGCCCCAATCGGACTTCCAATCATCCAACCAATCGCCCCAAAGGCCCGAATCGGTCCAAAGTTATTTCGACAGGTTTCACTCGTCTGTAGTGTCCAGCTATCCTGTATTGCCATTGTCGTACGAAACATACCGCCGACTAAAGACATAAAGATCAAATGCAGATAAAAGCTCTTTTCACTTACCTGATACATCACCAAAGCCGCTAAAACAAAGATAATCAATGATAAATTGAAAAAGCATTTATCACTATGGTACTTATCACATAAATAACCGGCAAATAACTGTGTTACAATAGCGACAACAGCCGTACCAGATAAGATAACACCACGTTCTACGACATCATAGCCAACGGATTCCAAAAACGTTTGCATGTAGCCATAAGGCAATACAAATGCCAGATAGCTTAAAAAGTAAAAACCACACAACAGCACGACATTTCTTCGATCTTTTTTCATAGATTCCTCCTGTATTGTTTCCTAACATCCCTTTTCTATTATCATAAACGATATGCTTTCATAAAACAAACCCGATAACGCTGTTCTGATATGGCAAGGAGGTCGCTCTTCATCAGTAGATTGGTCAGATCCTACAACAGTGTTTATCGGGTATATGGCCCATGTCTTATCTGGTCATTCAAAAGTATGCTCATCTACCATGATCAGCTGTTTTACACCTTTTACCATTGTCTGCTCTTCCTCACTGATCGGATTGGTAATCATGACATCATAATCCGAAAACTTCGCAAACTGATAGGTACTGGTCTTGGTAAACTTGCTGGAATCACAAAGCAAAATACTTTTTCTGGATTGGCGAAGAATATGGCGGTTGATTTCCGCATGTTCCATAGAGAATGTCATCGGTCCATCCATATCCTGGAAACCGTCACAGCCTAAAAAAGCAATATCGATGCGAATGGAGTCAATCACATTTGTCGTATAATAGCCAATAAAGGCTCTGCCTTTTTTCTGCAGCTTACCACCGGCCATAATAAGTTCTAAGCCACTGTCACAAATGATATCGCCAATGGGCAAAGAATTTGTCAATACGGTAATATTCTTCTTTAACCGCAACAATTTAGCCAGTTGCAAACAGGTACTTCCTGGATCTAAATAGACGATGGAATCATCCTGTATAAAATCTAATGCCTTGCGCGCAATCCATTGTTTCTGCAGTGTATTTTCCTGCAGTTTCACATCAAAAGGCAACTGATAATAAGCATTGCGAACAGTAGCGCTGCCATGCTTTTTAATTAATACGCCACGATCTTCTAATACTTTCAGATCTTTTCGTATGGTTTCCGTAGTAACATCCAAGGCTCGTGCCAAATCCCCCACACGAACTCTTCCTTCATTCAGAATGATCTCATATAACGCATTTCTTCTGGCATCGCTTGCTTTGGACATTTTCATCAGCCTCCTTTGACACACTCTTAGTTTAAGTATTTCCGAGGAATTCGTCAATTAAAAATCCCAACATTCCAAATTTAAAACATTAATTTTTTTGTTTTTATACAAATTTCCCACTTTTTTCGCAATATTTTAATAATTTCTAATAGAAACAAACTTTTACGATTCGCATATGCTATAATACCTTTGTTTTCAAAGGAGAGCCACTATGACAACATTTGATTTACACATGCATTCTATATATAGTAGTGATGGACAATTCACCTGTCAGGAATTAATCGAAAAAGTAAAGGAAGCCAAGCTGTCTCTTATTGCCTTAAGCGACCATAATACGGCACAGGGCGTTGATGAAATGATGCAGTTAGGTAAGCAAAACGCGATACGTGTGATTCCTGCCATTGAATGTGATACTTTGTTTGACGGATTGGAAGTCCATATCCTAGGCTATGGCCTAAATCATCATACGCCGTATTTTGAAAAGCTTCCTCAGCAGATTGCTCAATTGAAGCAGGGCACGATGACAAAACGCATTGCCAAATTGAATGAATACTTCGATATGGAATTAGATGCACAAGCGTTATTACAACGCTTTGGAACGATGAATCCCTTTCCCGCTATCGTTGACTATTTTCTCAAGGATCCTCGCTATGCAAATAAGCCAGCCTTTCAGCCCTACCAGCCGGGTGGAGAGCGCTGTGAGCCGGCTTGTGTCAATTTTTATTGGGACATGTGCAGTGCCGGTAATCCCTGCTATGTTCATGTACCATATCCCAGTCTGCAAGAAACCGTAGAGCACATCCATGAAGCCGGAGGTATTGCCATTATCGCCCATCCTTTCCGTAATTTCTTCCACCAAGAAGAACGCTTGGAAAAAGCCCTTAGCCAAGGTATAGACGGCATTGAGGCCTACAGCAACTACCATACGCGGGAACAAAATTTATATTATGAAGACTATTGTCAAAAACATCATGTGCTGATGAGTTGCGGCAGTGATTTTCATGGTAAAATGAAACCAAAGATTCAACTTGGTGAATATGGCTATGAAGGTCACCATGCAGAAATAATCTTGCAACAATTCTTGCATGCCTTAGCTAACGATTAGACTGTTGAAACAGTCTTTTTTACTTATGCAGGTGGTGCAAGCCGTCCTATATAAAAAATGAAAAACTTGTATAAAATTGTTGACTAAGGTTAACTTTTATTGTATTATATAGGAGAAGTTAGATAAAGCTAATCATGAGAGATGTGTACTTCCTTTCTTACACATGGCTTATTTCCTCTATAACTTTACAACCACAAGCACTAACTTCCCACTATATGTTTTATATCATTTACAACAAAGAGTCAGGACTGCTCCAGAGCCTGACTTTTTGTTATATATGGAAAAAAGGCAGTCCATTCCTTGCTGCCTGTCATATCATACCCGAAGATTAACCATATATAATGTTTTTTCACAATTATAATTTCCAGAAAATATTTACCTTATCTTCTCATTTTGTATAATTTTATCATCTCCGTTTTATAAAATAATTCTTTTTCTTTTCTCATATAGGACTCACACAGATCTGATAAGAGATTTAACACAAAGATAGCAGCCTGTATATCGTTTGCCTTTCTGGCAGCCTTATAGGCTTTTAAAAATTTCTTTTCTTTTAATTCAAATGGTTTTGTTTCATAGAGATAAGTCGCAAATGCATCAATCATCGCAATGCGATATTCAGAGGATTTTGTGCAATACAATTTTGCCTGACGTATCTGTTCTTTTGCTTCATTACGTAAATTCGTTTTATGATAAGCGTAGGATTTATAAAAATACATCATTTCATGCGTTTTGCTATGTTTTTCTGCCTCATTTGCATATTGTAGCACTTTATCATATTTACCCCATAACAAATTTATCCAAGTGAGATTATTAAAGATTGCAACCATATTAGGCAATGAAAGTTGTCTCATAGCATTTAAACATTGTATATACACTTGTTCAGCCATAGCATAATCATTCAAACCTGAATACAAGTTTCCCAGCAACACATTACACATGACCACACGTTTTAAATACAGATTCTGATTAAATAAACTGATGGCTCTTTTGATACAGTCTAAACCTTCTACATAAAAGCCCTGTTCTACTAAAATAATTGTCTTATGATAAAATGTCATTGCTTGTATTTCAATACTATTACTATGTATTGCTTTATTGAAGTAACTTTCAGCAGTTTTATAATTATAAATATCTGCATAATAAACACCTGCAGTATCATAAAACAGCTTTTGAAGTTCCGGTTCTAAATAATCGATGTATTTATTCAGCCTTTTGATATCTTCTTCATATAAATATTCATCCTCGGCATGATATACACGATAAATAAAGACACCTAACAGCCATATGATATATTCGCCTTGAAATTGTACACTGGATTTCTGTTGATAAAGTTTTTTGTAGATATCCGCCATCGGTTCTGATTTAACAATCGCCGTAAATAGATTCCAGACCATGACAGCTATATTCACATTATCTTCAACCGTATGAAATTCCATGCCGATAACCGCATATAACTTTTTCACCGTTTCGTGCGTAAGATCTTTCTTCCCTGTTTCAAAATCGCTTAATTTAGAAACTGGCACAATTTCTTTGAATTGTGCCAGTCGAAGTCCGGATTCTCTTCTATGTAAGCGAAAGATAGGACCTAAATGTCTGTTCATATTACCATCCTAAATGTTCTGAATTAGCAGGCATCACCTCATACATGCATCCAGTGCCTGTTTCCGGATTGTAACCGCAGTGCTGATCGTGTGTATGACCTCCAACACATGGAGCAATAGCAAAAGCCAGTCCGAAAACCATCATTAATTTCATTACTTTTTTCATTTTATTTCTTCCTCCTATTTATCTGTGTCTTAATTTAACATAGGCAATCCATTTTATCAATAGGCATATTTCCAGAAAAAAATAATGGTTTTTATAGTTTTTCACCTAGATTGTGAAAGCATCTTATCCGTCTTTCCCCATTTTTATACAGAACCATCGAAAATTTACAACACTCCATCTTAATGACTCTATATGTGATATGTTTTTAACACCTTACGTACTGTCTTATTGAAGTTGCCCTTATTTTAATTTTTCCTGACAATTTTGCATTAAGATAATTTTATGTATCATTTATATAACGCAGATACATACCATCTTGCATGGTATGTTGTTTTACGATACAAGCTTGTCCAAAAAGAGCAATTGCTTCTCTTGTGGGAAGCACAATTACCCATACTTTCCCCTGCATTTAGGTCAAAAGATTAGCAATAAAACCATGCAGTTCGAAAAAAGACACGCGTATAGCTTGTTTCGTTCCATATACATAAAACGAAACAAGAACTCAACTTTATACGGTGTTTTTATTTGCTGCTTCTGTCCTTCATTATGACATGCCGCCAATGTAGCGGAAAAGCTTCCTGTAAAATAAGGTTTATCTGTAAGGATCTACAAAAAAAGTCTTAAAAAAAGAAAGCTTTTTAAACTTTCTCATGATCCTTTTGCATATTACGAATTTCTTTTGCCAAAGCATATGCCAGTTTACGATGATTTTCTTCATCCATATGCACACCATCCGCTTTACTGGCACAGGCAACACTGGCGGCATCAAAGAAATGACAATGATATTGTGCACAGATTTCTTGTATTGGCTTTGCCATATGCCTTGCCACCTGATAACTCCTCTCATGGAATTCGCCTACCCATGGTGAAGTTGTCAAAATCGTTTCGCCCAAGGCAATCGGTGAAACTACCAGAATCTTGGGAATGGCATAACGTTCATAAAGAAAGGGATTCTGCATGATCTTAATATTTTCTCTGACCCCCTTCGCTATCATCTCGGCATTCAAATGATACATGGTTTTCAAATCGTTAGTTCCCAGCATCATAATGATAAGATCCAGAGGCTGATGGGTTCGCAATAGCATTTCCAAAACAGCACTGCCACATCTTCCCTTGCCATAAGGATCCTCATGAACCAAAGTACGCCCATTTAATCCCTCTTCAATAATTTCATCCTGTGGCAATTGCTGTGCTAATACTTTCGGCCAACGATGCGCAAAACGCATACCACTTGTTGGATCATATCCCCAAGTATTACTATCCCCATAACATAAAATACGCATAACTTTCCTCCTTTTACATCATTTAAAGCTTTCCCTGTTTTTTAAAATCCAATAATATTTATATTGGCTTTTACTTATGAAACATCATCCCAATAAGTTTTCTAGTTCTGTGCAAAAGCGATATGGATTTTCCGGATACAATAAGACATCCTTTCCTTGTTTGGTATGAATACACACTTTATCCTTCGCATATCCGATATTAAAAGTATCCTGTTGTTTCACAGATACGATTTCATCATAGCGCAAATATCCTCCCTTGCGATTCCACAATGCCTTATGATAACGCAAACCCTCTTCATCAAATACATAAATATTGGTTGGCGTATGAAAGCCATATTGCCATATCGTATAAAAAAGAAACAGCATTGCCAATAGTAAGGTCATATGGCACAACATATCATAAGAAATCGGCAGCATACATGCGATTATCAGGAAAAACAAAACATAATTTGTTATCATTTTACGACTGCGAAAACTCAATTGTCCTTGTTCAATTTCTTTTTCCATAATCATTTTCCCATGCTGATACACTTTATTCGCTGCTAAATAATTTAAGATGGCATAAAGCGGCCATAAATATGCCACCACACGAAAATACAGCGCAGGGAAATCAAATAGAAATCCCAGTGCCCATAATGCATCCATGTAGAAGGACGGCGTAAAGACAAGTGCCGGTACGAGTAAAACCTCAAAATTCTCATCAATTCCAATCACCTGCTGATATGCAAAGCGCAATAAATAATAATAGGTTACAGCACCGATGATACCGACAGATAAATTAAAATAACGATAAGATATTTCTTCCCCATGCATTTCTTTATATCCATAAGCAATGCTGAATATCATAAATGCCAGTAATACTGATCTGGCTAGTTCTATATATAAGTTTTTTAAAGTATCCATCTGACGTTCATCCAATGGTGCTTTTCCTTTTGTTTTTCCATAACGTATGATATCTTTCAACAAGCTTTGTTTCGGCTGTTTCATTCCCATTCCTCCTTATCATAGGACGCATCCCAAAATAAATCATCTAAATGTTTATGCAACGCAATACAGATATTGATACAAAGCTTAATGCTTGGATTATACCTTCCTGCTTCAATCAACCCAATGGTCTGTCTGGTCGCTCCAACTTTTTTTGCTAATTCTTCTTGTGACATATCCAGTTCCATACGGGCCATCTTGATCTTGAGATTTTTCATATCGCATATCCCTTCTTTATCGTTTTTATTATAGGTGGATGAGAGAGGAAAAGCAAGGCTTTATGAAAGTTATATCTTACAAATGCAAAATATATATTGCATTTTAAAGAAACTTACTTTATAATGCAGCTAACAATAGGAGGGACAAAATGAAACTAGAAGTACACGACTTGCATAAAAGCTTTCAAGGTAAGGAAGTACTGCATGGTATATCTTTTTCCATTGAAAGTGGCAAAGCTTTAGGTCTATTGGGGCGTAACGGTGCGGGGAAATCAACAACCATTCGCATCCTGATGGATGTATTCAAGGCAAATCAAGGAATACTCCTCATGGATGGAAAGCCATTTCATGCGAAGGAATATAACATCGGCTATTTACCAGAAGAAAGAGGCTTGTATCCCAAAAAGAAAGTATCTGAACAATTGCTTTATTTAGCTGAGTTACGAGGTATGAAAAAAGCCGAAGCCAAAAGCAACTTGAAAAAATGGTTAAAACGTTTGCATATTGAAGAATATGAATCACGTGTTTTAGAAACACTGAGTAAAGGAAATCAGCAGAAAGTTCAGTTAGCACAGACTTTGATGAATGATCCGGATATCGTAATTTTAGATGAACCATTTTCCGGTTTAGATCCGGTAAATTCACAGATTTTACAAGAAGTCGTACAAGAGCAAATACAAGCCGGTAAGCTTGTCATCTTTTCTTCACATCAAATGAATTATGTTGAGGAATTTTGTGAAGATATTGTAATCTTGCATCATGGCAATGTCGTTTTACAAGGCAACCTAAAACAAATAAAAAAAGCATTTGGTCATAACCGTCTCGTATTACGTCCAAATGAATCCTGTGCTGGCACCTTTGAGGACACTTTAAAACAATGTCAAAATCTGATCAATCTGTACACAAAACAAGCAGAGGATTATATCGTAGAATTAAAGGAAGGTATTGATAAGCAGACGTTGTTCGCATATCTTGTGAATCATCATATTGATATCGACGTATTTAAGATATATGAGGCATCACTTACAGACATTTTTGTAGCAAAGGCAGGTGATGAAGAATGAGAGCCTTTTTTATCGTTTTAAAATTTGAATTAGAAACCATGTTAAAAAAGAAATCTTTTCTCATTTCAACCATTTTAGTAGCAATCGCTGCCTTTGCTTTATTATCCTTCCCCCGCTTTCTATCAAATGACAGCGAAAATAAGGATACCCAAAAAGTTGATAAGGTCATGATCATACAGGATATGAAACAGATCTTACAAGATGACAACTTGATCAAGCAACAATTTCCTGCTTATAAGATTCTGCACACCACGCAGCTGGATGAATTAAAAAAACAGGTAACTGATGGGAAAGCAGATATTGGTTTTGCCATAAACGATGCTACGCATTTCACTTATTATGTAAAAAATTCAAGTTTGCAGGATACACGTCCAGCTAAGTTTGAAGATTTAATGAAAAAACAATACCAAGCAAAGGAATTCAAACGTTATCGTTATGATGCGGCAACCATTGAAGCTATTTATCAAACACCGATTCAATCCGAAACAACCGTGTTGGGAACCGATGGCAGCAGTAATTATTATTACACCTATGCGTTGATCCTCCTTCTTTATATGATGATCATGATTTACGGTAATCAAGTTGGCGTAGGAGTTGCAAGTGAGAAAAGCAACCGTGCTATTGAAATACTAACAACCAGTACAACATCAAATACCTTAATTTTCGGTAAGGTCATTGCCGGCGCAATTACAGGGGTTCTGCAAACTGCTCTTATGTTAGGTTCTTTCCTGTTGGCATATCAAGTAAATGCAGATGTGTGGAATCATGCATTGGATAAATTTTTACACATTCCTTCCATCGTATTATGGACCTTCACATTATTTGGCATGTTAGGCTATTTGCTCTTCAACTTCCTGTTTGGGGCGATTGGTGCTTTATGTTCGAAAGTCGAAGAAGTTAATGGGGCAACCATGCCGATTCAGCTACTGATTATCGCAGTTTTCATCTTGAGTTATGTAAGCTTGCAGATGCCGGATACGCTTCTTGCCAAAATCGTTGGTTTTGTACCCTTTACTTCCTGGATGTGTATGTTCATCAATGTTGCCGTTGGCTCTGCTACCGTATGGGAAATCATTATTTCCTGGTGCCTATTGGCAGTTACGACCATTGCCATGGGAATTTTAGGGGCGCGCTTATATCGCAGAGGAACATTGAGTTATGGCAATACGGTTTCATTAAAAACAATCGTACAAGCCTTACGTCATCATGAATAAAAAAATATTATAAATCATAACCGAAGTCATTTGTTTCTATATTCTGCTTGTAAACAAATGGCTTTTCTTATGGTTATTTTGAAAACTAACAGACATCCTTGATAAGATACACCATATAACATTTCCTATTTTGCATAGTATACGTTGGATAAAAAGAAAAGAGGTGAAACTTCATTATAAGAACATGCCTTTTCCACAAGTAACGCTCGTAATGAAAAGCCTTTTTTACAGTTGTCTGATACAGCAAAACATAGCTGTATCTCTCGTTTTCGTTGATATCCTTCTAAACTAGGCACTTGCTTATGCCATTTTGCAAGTAAGCGCATAGGATACGACGGATATTCAAAATCCATGCGGCGAGGTGATAAAATGGAATATGAAGATACGTTTGAACAAGATGATTACGATTATGAAGAAGAACCTTTTCAGGGACGAAACGATTGTCCGCTAAGTCGCTCATGCGAGCCTTGCATTACTCCTGTGAATACTTGTGGATGTGCATGTATTGGGCCAAGAGGTCCTAGAGGATTCCGTGGTGCCACTGGGCCTACAGGGCCTACCGGAGCAACTGGTGCTACCGGACCTGGTGTAGGAGCTACCGGGCCTACCGGGCCAACAGGTGCGACGGGAGCTACCGGCGCGAATGGTGCTACCGGACCTACCGGTCTGCAAGGACCAACAGGTGCAACAGGAACAACCGGCGCATCTGGTATTACAGGAGCTACTGGGCCTACCGGAGCAAATGGTGCAACTGGACCTACTGGACCACAAGGTCCAACAGGTGCTACCGGACTTCAAGGTTTCGCAGGAATCACGGGAGCTACCGGACCTGCGGGAGCTACCGGACCTACCGGAAATACCGGACCTACCGGAGCAAATGGCGCAACAGGTATTACGGGAGCAACCGGTCCTACCGGCATTACAGGAGCCACTGGCGCTACTGGTTTACAAGGGCCTACGGGAAATACCGGGGCAAATGGCGCTACGGGGCCTACCGGTGCTACGGGCGTTACAGGTACGATTGGGCCTACAGGGCCAACCGGAGTAACCGGTGCTACGGGAGCTACCGGGGCAACTGGCATTGGTATTACTGGGGTAACCGGTGCAACCGGCGCAACCGGGGCAACTGGACCAACAGGGCCTACCGGACCTACTGGACCTACCGGTGCTACTGGTGCTACTGGTGCTGCTGACACGTTGACAGTTAGAAGCACAACGACTGCAGAACCTGGTATACCGGCATCTGTCACAGATTCAGGTGGTCCTAATCATATCTTAGACTTTGTCATACCGCGCGGTGCTACCGGTACAGATGGTGCTGATGGTATCACCGGACCTACCGGGCCACAAGGTCCAACAGGTGCAACCGGCGCAACCGGTGTAACCGGTGCTACCGGAGCTACAGGTGCTACCGGTGTCGTTGCTGTCAGTGCTTCTTGTGCATGTGTAAGCCAGATGAAACACTTACTCGAACAGCTGATTGCTCTTTATCCAAATGAAAACGTCATTGTCAGTATGGAAAGTGGCAATAATGCAAGCGGCCGTCTTGGTTCTTTACTGCCTTCTCCTAACAACAACCCTCAAAGTGGTATTTTACAATTGGTCAATTCACAAGGAAAACCATCCGAAGCCATTTCCATCTGCCATATTGCATCAATCAGACTTACCAGTGCATCTTACAACAATGCTATCACATATCTGTCTGTACCAACACCAATACCAACAGGTTGTGACTTTGATTGTGAAGAAGCAACCCGTATGTATTTGCCAATAGGCACCACTGGTGTATCTATTAATGCCGGTGGTCGGACAGTAGGAAACGGTATGGTATTAAAGAATGAATTTGGCATTATCGTTCTTGTAGGTAATACTTGTGATAATCCTACTTTCATTTCCGCATGCAAAGCAGAAATAATTACGAAATAATATACCATCCCCATATGTATTTCATAAGCCACCGTGAATGGTGGCTTTTGTCATTTACTATTTCCTCACTGATCTCAAATTCGCTATTCTCAATCTTTCCCACTTCTCAATCTTCCTCATCTTTTTCACTTTAATAACGTTTGATGCTAACGATAAGAAAATTTTATGTATCTATTAGAATTTTTGAAAAACTGTTCCTCCTATTCAAAAAAATTTTTTAAGGGTTTACAATGAAATCAGTTATGACATACATAATGGAAGTCAAAGATGAATATCCTACAATGACTCTTATGTACAAGGATGAAGGAGGTAGTTACCATGTCGTATGAATTGACATACGAAGAGATGAATCATGTATTTGATGCACTCAGGCTGCATTATAAGATTTATGCACCGAAACGTTTAAAAAATGCCGGAAGATATTGCAATACAGATATCATTCGGTATAAAGAAATCCGTAGTCTTGAAGAAATTGAATGGAATGAGCGCAGTCAATATTCGCCAAAGGAAGTCTTCTATCCAATTAATCAGACATTATTTCATTTCACGGAATATGGCTTTATGGAAAGTCAAATTTTTGATAAAGATCTGCTGATTTTTGCCCGATCTTGTGATATTCACGGTATAAAACGTCTGGATAAGATATTCTTAGAAAATGGCAATGAAGTAGATCCTTATTATAAGCGCATGCGTGATAAGGTTCATTTTATCTTAATGGAATGTCCGGAAGAAGGCTGGGAATCTTGTGCTTGCTGCAGCATGGGCACAAATAAAACAGATGATTATGATTTAGCTATACGTCCTTATGAAGAAGAAGGACGTGTCTTGGTAGAATGTAAGAGTGATCAATTTACATCTCTTTTTAACACATATCCGAAAACAACCTATCAGCCGGAATTTGTAAAAAAGAATGAAACCGTTATTCATGTTCCAAAGATTACGGAAGACATGGTAGCGGACATCTATGCTTTCGATATGTGGAAGGATTATCAGACACGTTGTATTGGTTGTGGTGCATGTAATTCCGTATGCATCACCTGTTCCTGCTTCAATACCATTGATACAACCTACACGGAAAATGGGAAAAGCGGTGAGCGTAGACGTACCTGGACCGGCTGTATGAATGATGGATTCACCACAGTAAACGGCGGTCATGCTTTCCGTGACGATTATCAAGATCGTATGCGGTTTAAGACATTGCATAAGGTCTATGACTTTCAGAAACGCTTTAAAACCGATTATCAGATGTGTGTCGGCTGCGGTCGCTGTGATGATATCTGTCCGGAATATATTTCATTTACGCATATCCTTAATCGCTTGTATGAGGAAGTAGAAGCAAGAAAGGAGGCAAAGGCAGATGAATAACCCATGGTTACCTGAAAAACATCGTATTTTAGATATCATAGAAGAAACGGATTTAGAATCTACATTTGTAGTAGAATTCCCAAACACCTCCATACGACATGGACAATTCTTTGAAATCTCCTTGCCAAAGATTGGCGAAGCGCCTATTTCCGTAAGTAGTTTTACCGATTCCACGGTAGAATTTACCATTCGACGCGTAGGAAAATTAACGAACGTCATCTTCGATTTAGCACCTGGGGATGATTTATATATTCGCGGTCCTTATGGCAATGGCTTTCCATTAGAAACATTCAAAAATAAACATGTTGTGGTAATTGCCGGTGGAACCGGTGTTGCTCCTGTCCGCAGTACGCTAAAACACTTCCTTCATCATCCACAGGATTGTAAGGATGTATATGCCATTGCCGGATTTCGTGATCCTTCTCACACTTTATTTGAAAATGATTTAAAAGCCTTTGTCAATGCACCCCATTTTCATACGACCTTAACTTTAGATAATGGGCAAAAAGAGGGATTTAAAGAAGGCTTTGCGATGAATTATGTAAAAGATATACCTTTTCAGGAATGGGATGAAGATTATGCCGTCATCATTGTCGGCCCGCCCGTCATGATGAAATTTACAGCTCAGGAATGTATGAAATATGGTGTTCAAGAAGAGCATATCTATGTATCCTTTGAACGTAAAATGTCCTGCGCTTTAGGTAAATGCGGTCACTGCAAGATTAATGAAACTTATGTCTGCCTGGAAGGTCCTGTCTTCCCTTATACCAAGGCGAAGACATTGATGGATTAAGGAGGTAACGTTATAATGGCTAAAGATATGAATATTGGTGCCTTGCGTACCAACTGTTTCCGTCAATCAAAAGTAAAAGGTGAATATATGCTACAAATGCGTGTGCCTGCCGGTCTTATCGAGGCTAAATATTTAGGCTTTGTGCAGCATCTTGCGACAACTTATGGGGATGGCACCTTCCATTTCGGATCTCGTCAATGCTTTGCGATTCCCGGCATTAAATATGAAAATATTGATAAAGTAAATAAAGAATTAAAGGATTATTTAGAAGATATCGAGGTGGCACAATGTGGAGTGGACATGGATACTTCTGCCGGATATCCGACGATCGGCGCACGAAACATCATGGCGTGTATTGGTGGTATTCATTGTATTAAAGCAAATATTAACACTCAGGAAATCGCCAAGAAAATTGAAAAGGAAGTCTTCCCTAGCCACTATCATATTAAAGTAGCGGTTGCCGGTTGTCCAAATGATTGTGCTAAGGGACATTTTAATGACTTTGGGATTGTCGGCTTAACTAAACCTATCTATGATCCTGATTTATGTATCGGCTGTGGCAGTTGTGTCAAAGCCTGTGAATCTCATGCGACCAGAGTTTTGAGCATGGTAAACAACCGCATTGAAAAGGATGCTTGTTGTTGTGTTGGCTGTGGCGAATGTACTTTAGTTTGTCCTACCAATGCCATGCGCAGAAGTCCAAAGCCATTCTATCGTATTTTGATTGGCGGCAGAACGGGGAAACAATATCCAAGGATGGGAAAAACATTTGCGGACTTCTTAAGTGAAGAAGCTGTGCTTGCTATCATTAAAAACTGGCAAGCGTTCTCTGCGGATGTCTTAAAAGGTCAGCCACGTTATCTGCATGGCGGTCATCTATTGGATATGGCAGGTTATGAAAAATTCAAAGAAATGATGCTTAAAAATGTTACGTTAAATCCGGAAGCGCGCATTGCGGAAAATGTCTATTTTGCCGAAACAGAATATCGCGGCAGAATACATGTAAAACCGGTAAAGTAAAGATTGCTTGGAGGGGAAATATTATAAAAGAGGCATGAAAACGGCCTCTTTTTTACGATTATAGAAAAACCTATAAACAATATTTTTTTGTTCATTCATAATTCAAATGCAGAAAAGATGCAGATCGGCAATATTCATCACTTGTTTCTTCAAGTCTTTGTATGCTTTTTTTCTTACCTTAAAACAGGAATTTTTCACATTGTGAACTGTGATTACATGATACGTTCAGCATATATTTCAGCATGAATATACCATTCCCCATCATCTTTTACTGTAATGTTTTCCCAATGAAAACGATTGTCCTCTATATTTGTAAAAACCCACTTTCTGTTATCATCATTGACAAAGGTAAGTATTATCATATCATCTTGTTTTTTAGCCTCAAGTCGTATGATTTTTCCAGTATAACCATAAGCTACATCCCATGCATGGGTGTCGGGATTATAGATACGCAACGATGTCCCGTATTCATAATCGGGCAGAACGATAACATCTTGCATAGCCATCCCTTCAAGAACCCATGAGAAATACCATTTACCTTTCATTGCAATATTATCACCCTCAATATAATGTATTGCCCAACTTCCGATAAGTTTTCCAAAATAATTAAACTCGTCAGGTAATGCTGTGTTTTTACTCTTACTTGTTAATGCTTCGAAAAAATCTAGCATTGGTAATTCCTCCTATCCAATAAAGTTCTTTTACAAATGGTCATGTATCTTTCATCATTTCTTAAATCTTGCTCATTTCCTCATCGTTATACAAACAAATCATTATATATTGGTTTTACTTGAACCCCTCCATAAGTTCTGATTTTTTCGTTCAGCAGATGGGACTTATTTATCGTATATTCTTATCTATATAATCTAAATAAGGCTTTTTATTCACTTTTTCTATATTTCCTTTATATCAATCAAGTGCCTCTCTTAATCCTACAGATATCGGTTTTACATCATGCATAAGCTTATATTGTTCAGAAACATCCAGATAATATTCATAATCATAGATACAAAAATAGTTTCTTTGTTCTATATCCCCATACACATATTCATATGCGGCTTGTTTTTCAACAACATGATAACAAAGGGCAACCCATTCTCGAATTGATATAGTATCTTTATTCCCTACATTAAAAATATGTTGAGCCGGTTTTTGTTTCAAAAGTATATCTATAAATCTGCATAGATCATGAAAATGAAAAAACTGTAACTTCATTTCCCCATCTTTTGGTAAATAAAACTTCCTATCTGCCAACGCACATTCAAATACAAAAGCTTCTCTATATACATTGTGCATTTGCCCATATAAATAAGGTGGTCTAAGGATATAGGCATTTGGATTTCATTTCAACAAAGCCGCTGCTTCTTCAATTTTATCAGTTCCGTAGTTCCCCAATAATTATTAAGCCCTACTGGAGAATCTTCTTTAAAAGGCTGTGAAAGATTTTCCGGATATACAACACTTGAGCTGATTAAAATATAATCTTCATAACTGTCTAATGCAGCTAATAGCTTTTCAACATCATCAGAAGTATATGCTGTATCAATCACAACATCAAAATGAAAATCCCGAAGAAGATTTCCTAAATTATGTCTGTCTGCTTGGATCAGGTTTACCCCTTTTGATTGCTTTTTGCTATTACGATTTAATACATATACATCATAATGTTTCTTAACATAATACTCTGCAATATATCTGCTTACAAATACTGTTCCACCAGTTATAAGTACTTTTTTTCATGCAACCCTCCCAATCGATAGCTTTTTAAGCCGTGTATTTCCATATCATTATGCCATCTAAATTGCTATTACGCAATGAATAGTGCACTATTACGAGAAACCCATATCTTCCTTCATGTTCAAGATGCTTACATTTTTTTACATTCAGGATGTTTTATCTATCCTATTTTATGTGGAATCATCAAAACAACAATACCGTTAAAACAGGTGAAAAAGGAAGTAGCTTATAAACATATGGTGGTAAATACACAGCCTATGCTCACATCTAAAATCTTTCAAATATACCTTGCCATTATCAGCATGTGTCTGAAAAAATATGATAATCTTAAGCACAAATATCCTTATATGAAATGCCTTATTTTACACTCCTGCATAATAGCCGTAACTAATATATATAATGCTCATAAAATGTCAAGAATGGAGGTAATGTATGAAATACACAAATTGGAATTGTGAATGTTATCCGCCGTGTCCTTGCTGTTGTGATGATATAATCCCCCCTACAGGGCCAACCGGTGCGACTGGGCCTACCGGTGCAACAGGACCCATTGGAAACACCGGAGCTACTGGGCCTACCGGTCCTATCGGAAATACGGGAGCTACTGGGCCTACCGGTGCAACCGGTCCTATTGGAAACACCGGAGCTACTGGGCCTACCGGTGCAACCGGTCCTATTGGAAACACGGGAGCTACTGGACCTATCGGTGCTACCGGACCTATTGGAAACACCGGAGCTAGCGGACCTACAGGAGAAACAGGCGCGACAGGGCCTTTGCCTCAAGTTGAAGTGATTGGTACGACAACTTTAGCACCTGGCTCTTTAGCAAGTGTTACTTCCAGCATAACGCCAGATGGCATCGCCTTAGAATTTGGCATTCCACAAGGCTTGCCGGGTATACTGCCTGAAATTGCTTTTGCCAGCTTCATCACTTTTGCTGCCAGCTTCACCAATGCCACACGCATCCCTTTTGGCACACTTACGGAAGATGACACTGGTCAGATTCGCCAAATTTCCGATACGAATCTTGTGATAGAACCCGGTTATTATGTCATATCCTATCACGTATCTGCCCTGTTAAATCCACAAGGCTATATGCAGATAACACCATACTATAATGGTGCTCCCCATATTGAAACGGCCATTTATTTTATGAATGCCGCTGATAATACAAGTGCCTATGGCTCTAACACCTTTATCATACGTATGACTTCTGTAAGTGATTTCTTCCTTACGTTTAACACCAATGCAAGAGCTACCGAGGGTACTTTAACATTGTCGATTATTAAATTAAGGGATATCACATAAAATTTTTCCCTTTTCATCTAGTGCCATCTGCATCAGCCAATACTTTTCATTAGATTGCGTAGAACATACGTAATCTTTTTCTTCATAAGAAAAAGGGATTGCATTTCCCTTTTCATACAACTATCCAGTTTAAACAGCTTTAAATACCTCTATGTTCATTACTTTTTGTTGTCAACACACTCCACATCCAGAAATCACTGATGCCATCCAGAATTAACAAAGAGCCGGACCATATCGAAACAATTCCAGTTTCCTCTAAAGGCAAAAATAAAATTAATAAGGAACAAAAAATAGTAAAGATACTGATTCCCATGGCAATATTGCCACTTCGTTTTTCTAAATAACGAATGCGTTTCGATAAAGCAATATCTTTTATGCCATGTAATAAGGTCACAAAGGCTATAACATTGGGAATATCCTGTTCCACTTCTTGCGGTAAGGTCAATGCCCAAATTCCTAAAAAACTTATCAGAATCCCGTTTATTAAAGAAGATATCGAAAAGATATGCTTTTCTTCTTCTATGATGAAGAGAAATAAATGCGGTATCCCCTGTATTAACAGGATAAGTCCTAACAGATAACAGGTCGAATAATGCACCTGATCACGTATAACGATCAACACTAATCCCATGGCAGCCCATAGCATCGCTGACAAAAAACTATTTGTTTTCCATTTACTGAGATAAGATTCAGTAATCAGCTGTGGCACCTTCATATGTGATTCCTCCTTATGCTTTATATCTTTTTATTTTACCACGAACTTCATGAATGAGAAAGTGTTTTAAGCAGTTATCTGCTTATAAGATCATCAGATAAAATTAACGCAAAAAAAGCCATCGGTTAAAGAGGAGGGCTATTTATCAATTACTGTTGCGTTTCTTTTTCTTTCGTATTTCCCAAAAGAACAATAAGATCAATACAGAAGATAAATTACATCATTTAGCTAAAAATGTTTTCTTTTTGGATATATATAATTTTGTTTAAATCTAAGGAAAAGATTTTGACAACTTGTGAATTGTAAGAAATACTTCATAAGTAGTTATATGATATATGGTATAATTTGCTTACAAATTTGATGAGGAGGACAACTATGAAATTAGGGGAAAATATTCGCAATACGAAAAAAACCATCACGAGTATTCTTTTTTTAATGCTCATCATCGCATTGATCTTCTTTGCGGGAATGAAATTTGCCGATCGTAACAGTGAGCCTGAAATATCGTCAACCGCGCTTGCCCAACAACTGCAAGAGGTCAATGAACTTGCTGTTTTAGATTATAATTATACGAAAGTAGGAAAATTCGAGAATTCATTAAAACTGAATGGCTGGAGCATTCCACTTACTAAGAAAAGCTTTTTATTAACGTACGCAGGTAGAATACAGGCCGGTGTTGATATGAGCGCTATGGAAGTAAATATGAAAGGTAAGAAAATTCTTGTATCACTTCCCGAAGTTCGCATTCTCAATAATGTTTTAGATGAAAAAAGTATTGAAGTCTATGATGAAACCAAAAATATTTTCAACCCCATCAGTATCAACGATTATAAAACCTTTGCTGCCAAACAAAAAGAGCGTGTTGAAGATGAGGCTATTGAAAATGGCTTATTGAGTGAGGCTGCAACCAAGGCCCAATCCACAATTCGTAAGTTCTTACAAATGATTCCGGAAATTAAAGATGATTATACCATTGAAGTTACCTTTAAAAAATAAAACGCGCTTTCCTATCGATTGCTAAAAAGGAGCCGACAAGATGACACATCTTATTGACTCCTTTTTTCTATTACACTGTACCATATGCAACATCTAAAGCTTGTTTAATATCTTGTATCAACGTATCGGGATGTTCTAATCCGGCATACATGCGAACGTGTGTTAATTTTAAGCCACGTTTTACTATATCCTCTTGATTTTTCCCTTTATATACCGGCAGTGCCAAACTTTCAAAACCACCCCAACTCACACCTAATGTAAATACCTGCAACGTATTTACGAATGTCTTTAATTTTTCTAAATCATCATCTGCTAAATCGATTGCAAATAAACTTCCATATCCGGTTAAATATTTATCCGCTAACGCTTTTTGTTTCGCATCTCCGCAATATGGATGATGAATTTTCTCAATGCGCTTATCCTCGCGTAAAGCATCAATTACCTTTTGTATTGTTTCATGCACATTGCGCATACGCACAGGCAATGTACGTAAACCACGCAGGGCTAAGAAAGCATTCATCGGACTGCATGTTGCCCCCAGATATAAATATCCTTTTTCTTCAATTTGCGAAATGATTTCTTTCCGGCTGATAATCGCCCCGCAGACAATATCTGAATGTCCGCCAACATATTTTGAACATGAATGAATCACCACATCAATGCCATGATCTAAGGGATGCTGATAAAGCGGTGATGCCCATGTATTATCAATTACGGTGACAATTTCTTTAGCTTTTGCAAAAGCAGCTAATTTCTGTAAATCAATCATTTCAAATTTTTGACTGGATGGACTTTCAAAGTAAATCATGCGGGTATGTTCTTGTACACGCTTTATAATCTCATCTACATCCGTTGTATTCACAACCTCACAACTTACGCCATACTTTTCAAAATAGCGTACCAATGACACGGTTGCCCCATACACCGTATTAACAAGCAACACATGATCTTGGGCTTTGAGCAATGTGATAATAGCTGCTGAAATGGCGCCCATTCCCGATGCGAATACTTTACAACGTTCCCCATGTTCCAAGACTGCCAGTTTTTCTTCCAACAATCCTACTGTTGGATTTGTGCCTCTGGTATATACATAAGAATCAAATTCATTGCTGCAGCCATAGGCAAAATCTTCAAAGTCTTCAAAGAAGAAAGAAGAAGTCATCACAATTTCTGGAGCCATTGCATGATATTGACGCTGACGCTTTTCTACTTCATTACATATATTTTCTATATATTCCATACTCTTACGCCCCTTCGATACGATGCATGCGTTCATGCAGATGAATAAATTTTTCAGCTAAAATCTGCACGGTTTCTGCTGCCATCATCTGATCTTCCGCATGAATCAAAAGCAAGCGAATATCAAGTTTTTCCTGATTGGCTTCTTTGGTAATGAGCTGCGCATGAATACGATGTCCCTCATGAAAACAAGAATCCCCTTCTGCCATCAAGGCTTTGGCTTTATCGTAATCATCTTGCTCTGCAGCTCCTATGGCTTCCATATAACAACTTTTCGCACTTCCGGCAAAACTGATGATTTGAAAACAGACGGCTTCTATTCCTTCCATATTAGCCAATCTCCTTTTTCACAACTTCCAGCACACCTTTGCCATCCATCATGCCATACATTGCCATATCAATGGTCATGACCTTACAGCTCGCCTCTTGCTTAACCTTTGCTTCCTGGAAACGAATCTGCGGTCCTAACAAGATAATATCTGCACTATCTTTTACTTGATTTAATTCATTGATGGAATAAGCATGAATATCACATGCATATTCCATCTGGGCAGCCGCCTTTTCCATAGCTTTTACTAAGATGCTTGTAGATGCTCCCTGAGAACATAATAAGACGATTTTTTTCATTTATGCCAACTCCTTTTTCTCTGCTTCTTCTTTTATAAACTGATGATCTAACGCTTTGGTAAATGGCATGTAAATCAATACAGTCAATGCAACGATAACGATCTGTACAACTGCACCTTGCCATCCGCAAACTAAGAAACCACTGAATAAGAATGGTGTTGCCCATGGTGCCTGCACATTAGTAAATAATGGCATAAATCCGATATTCATAGCTAGATAGACAATCAGACAAGATAAGACCGGTGTAAGAATCATCGGAATCAACATGAGGGGGCTAAATACGGTTGGTGTGGCAAAGGTAACCGGTTCTGAAATATTGAATAAGGATGGTACAAAGGCTACTTTACTTACCGCCTTCATACGTTTACTGCGTGCGGCAATTAACATTGAAATCGTTAAACCGATCATCATACCGGCACCACCAATTGTCAAAAATTGATCTAGCATTTGCACCGTTCCATAACTTCCGGTTGCACTTGTCAGATTTCCGGCATCTGCCAATACTTGATTGCTTGCAGCATTGGCATACAATAAAGGATAAATCAAAGAATTGATAACGGTAGGATGAATACCTGCCCACCACAATAAACCATTTAACAAGGCTACGATTACCATGGCCCATGGCTGTGAGATGATGACCTGCAATGGCAGCTGAATCAAACTGAAGATAGCTTCCGGTAAGGAACCTGAAATAACCATACAAATACCATTGATGATCAACATGACAGAAACAATCAATACACCTGGAATTAATGCAGTAAACGCATTGATTACCATGGTTGGCACACTATCCGGCATTTTGATGGTCGCATTCTTTTTGATACAGAAACGAAAGATTTCCACCGTGATAAACGATGTGATAATAGCAGTCAGAATACCTTTTGTACCTAACCAGTCAAATTGCAAGATTCTTGTCGCAACTTCACCGGATTCTAAGGTTAATGTTTTCGGTGATACGACAACATAAGATACCAATCCCAACACGGTGACCGTCAATTTATCAAGTTTATAACTTTCAGATAATTTGTAAGATAAAGTACCGGCTAATAATAACCCCATCAAATTAAAGGTTGCACGATATGCCGGAGAAATAAAATCCGCCCAGTTTTCGCCAAAGATACCATTCATGAATTCTGCATAACCCGGAATCGGAAAGTCAGTTATCAACATAAACACCGTACCAATAATCGTTAACGGCATCAGCGCAAAGAAAGCACTTCGGAAAGCTTGAAAATATCGTGTATTTGTAATGACAGCTACTTTAGGGGTCAGCCATCCTTCTACCCATTTCAAAATCATATAATTTACCTCCATATGAGTTGTTAAGCGCTTCCAACTGCCTAATTTATACAATGGATATCACGAATTGTAAATAGGGATGACAGTTTCTGTAAATTTGTTACTTTTTTTCTTATAGGATTCGTTTTAAATGCGTAATTTTGTTACGCAACCTACAATACATTCTGCTATAATACCAACATTCATGGTATAATATGAAAACGATCACGATACTTATACATATTATGAATGAAAGCGGAGGGTCCCTATGAATTTATATGAGGAATTAAGAAAAAAAGATAGTTTCTCCAGTGTTGAAAAAGATGTAGCAGACTACATCGTAGAGAATGGTGAATCCATTTTGGATATGCCGATACAACAGCTTGCAGCAAATACCTTTACTTCTACCACTACTATCATTCGCTTATGCAAAAAACTAGGCT
The DNA here is from genome assembly GCF_020563125.1 of Longicatena sp. 210702-DFI.1.196. Lineage (NCBI taxonomy): Bacteria > Bacillati > Bacillota > Erysipelotrichia > Erysipelotrichales > Erysipelotrichaceae > Longicatena > Longicatena sp. 210702-DFI.1.196. Next base: position 111,129 of record NZ_JAJCPX010000003.1, read on the forward strand.
TTAAAGGCTTTCGGGAGTTTAAGATTCGTTATTCTAAAGATCTGTTATCATATATGAACAGAGATACTCATGTAGATGTCAATTCTCCCTTTTCAGAAGGCGATTCTGCTGCCGGCATTGCTCAAAAAATCGCTTTGCTGACAAAAGATACCATCGCCTCAACACAAGCTACTTTAGATATGGATATTTTACATCAAGTGGTGCAGCAACTTTTACAAGCACGTAATATTTTAGCTATCGGGGTCAGCGACAGTTTTGTCCGTATCATCGATTTTCAAAATAAAATGCTGAAGATCAACATGTTTGTTAAAATTTCATATCTCCAGCCCGATCAAGCATATTTATGCACCCATGCTACCAGTGAAGATGTGGCTTTGTTGATCTCTTACAGTGGCAGAACGGCTGAAGTTATCAATGAAGCACGTATCTTAAAACAAGGTGGTGTGAAAACCATTGCCATTACCTCTAACACAACAAGCCCTTTAGCCCAATTGTGTGATACATTGATCATGCTGCCAAATGAGGAAGATATTCAAATAGCGACCTATTCCTTTTCCTCACAGCTTGCAATCGAATATGTTTTAAATGTCATCTATTCTTGTATTTATAAATCAAATTATGAAAAAAACAAAGAGCATTTATATCACTCTCGTCAAAAATATCTACACTTGTAACAGCTATCTTTTTAATTATATGGAAACGGTGATGAATCAAATCTTTCTCACATAATTGCTTAAAAATCCATCAGATAAGGTTTAAAATGCAAAAGAATATGCTATAATATTAACTGCGATTTAGCACGAAAGTATGTTTTGTTTTTAAAAAAGCCCTCTTGGTGGAATGGATATCACGCCACTCTCCTAAGGTTGTGCTCTACCAGTTGCCTTACGATGAAAAGTGAGTGTTACCATTTTTAATTGAATAGATGTCTCTGTAGCTCAGCAGGATAGAGCGTTCGCCTCCTAAGCGAAAGGCCGTGGGTTCGAATCCCGCCAGGGACGCCAGCAAACACGCCGAAAACCTTTGATTTATCAGGGTTTTCGGCTTTTCTTATTTCTGCGGCTTTTGTGGCTTTTTTGCAAAAAACCTTGGTTTGCTAACATTTGCTAACGAGATTTGGCCTTTTGCTAAGAAAGGCGGTAAGTCAGAGGTTCGATTTTTACCAAAGGAACTTGCAAACATTTGTTAGCAGAAATTAGAGGAAGTTGCAAACAAAATCGCGAATTTGCTAACATCGCTCAAAAATGCCTTCAGAACCTTGCTAACAAAAAAAGTGTTTGGTCACTGTGCAAAGTGGTTCAAACGAAGAAAACCTCTCACAAAGTGAGAGGCGTTCTTCTGAGGGGGGGGACTTTATAAAGCCTTTGCCAGCTGCTTGAGCAGTGCGGCAGTTTCGGGATTTTTAAGCAGTTCCAGTATCTTCACTGCATCACTTTCATCACTTTCAGTGACGGCAGTATCCGCAGTTTCTGGCTCTGTATCTTCAACGGGATCAGGAGTCTTAGAGGAATAAAATGCTTCCTCCAATCGCTGAGCGTTTATGCAGCGATCCTCGTCGATGATGTGAGAGTAGACATCTGCAACCATTTTTACCTGAGCATGACCAGAGTCGCCCTGGACGGATTTCATATCGCCGCCATTGAGTTTCAGCTTGTAGGTGATGCTGGAGTGGCGGAGAGAATGGAATACAACATGAGGCAGTCCGTTTTCTTTGATAAGTTTATTGAAAGCACGGTTAATCACCTGGCTTTCCATCGGACGGCCATTGCTGGAGCAAAAGACCAGGTTATTGTCGATGTATTCGTCTCCAAACAGATCCATCAGCTCGTCGATTTCTTTTTTTCTCTCTACCAGCATATAGGCAACTGTTTTCGGCAGGTACACACGGCGAATACTGGTTTTGGTTTTAGGCTCTTTCAGGACCAGAGCAGTATGGGTACTGGCTATGCAAGGTGGAAACTTCTTAATAACACCTTTGTCGCTCAAATCGTCCAATGCACCTCGTGTAACCCGTTGCAGCTCTTTGTTGACGAATATATAAGCTGAACCATTTTCTATGCTCTGTGGTGCAATATCAATGCAGTCCCAGGTAAGGCCCAGCATTTCGCCAATGCGTAAAGAGCAGGAGAACGCCAGATTTAAGGCAAGGGAGAGGATAGGATCATCACAGACTTCCATAGCCTTGCTCAGAGTTTCGGCAGTCCATATATCCCGTTCTTTATGTTCTTCTTTGGGAAGTGTCGCATTCAGGACAGGGTTACGGCTGATTAGTTCCCAACGCACCGCCTGATTAAAGGCACTGCGAAGTAGCTTGTGAATTTCTCTTACTGTATGCGGGGTCAGATATTCGCTTGTGGGTTTGCGGTTGTTGACGCTTACCGTTTTCACAGAGAGCAGATCGCGGTAATACTTATCCATCATCCTTGGAGTGATGTCGGATAGTAACATATCTCCGATAATAGGAGTTATGTAGTTTCTCGCCAGACCACGGCGGCTTTCATATGTTGACATTGCCCAGGTATTTACACCATAGATGGACATATATTCATCGAGCAGATCGTTCAGGGTCTTTGCCGTAGGAATAAAGAAGGTTCCAGAGTCCTGCTCATACTCAATTTGCTTTTTTCGTTTTTTTGCTTCTGCATTTGTGCTGAAGGTTTCCCAACGCTGTCTGCGTTTTCCGTTTTCATCTGTGTAATCATACACCACAGAATATTTGCTTTTACGCTTCACGATAGATGCCATTTTCATTGCTCCTTTCCGAGATTTTCACATAATGAGTTTGCTTTTGATACCAGGCTTCAAAACTGCTGGTAATGATACGAATTCTTCGATCAATCAAGGTCGTCTCAAAATAGCCCCTTTTAACAAGGTCATAAGCTGTGCCAGATTTCAGCCCCAAAAGATCCGCCATTTCCGGTACTGACATCGTAGTATGCCGCCATTTCTCTCCGGGCGGTGTACCATCCACTTTTTTATAGTGGAACTGGCCGGCATACCAATCTTCAAAGCTATCCAGCATAACTCTCATTCGTCCGGCCACTTGAATTGTTTTGAAATAGTTCTTTTTAACCAACCAGTAGGATTCTACTTTACCAAGCCCAAGCATTTTGCCCATCTCTGGTACAGACATACTGGTCTTTACTCTTTGTTTCTGCATGGCTTTTGCCTCCTCTATAAAGTTTTTCTTGCTATGGCCTCATTGTAAGAGAAAGCAGAAAAAAAGTTAAGGATGTCGATTTGGAGATCGGCATCCTTGACAAATCATTCATCTGTGTGATCCAGCCAGTCATCAAAGCTCTTTTTGGAAATGCGGATATGACCGCCGACTCTGACGCTGTGGAATACACCTTGTTTTACCAGATTATATGCTGTGGGACGACTGATACCCAGAATGTCCTGAATCTCATCGACCGTATAGGTTCTTTTGTCATAGCTGACAGGATTTTGTTCATTAAAGCGGTTCAATTCCGCAATTCTTGCTTCAAACATAAAAACGCCTCCTTTATCCGGTAAGTGGCCTTACGGAGCCTCCATTTCCTCCGGAATATGAATATCTAAACTAACTTGCAGAGCATCATCAATCGCTCTCATTTCTTCGCGAGATACGCGCCCAATGTACGATAAAACACGCCTTTTATCAATCGTTTTAATTTGCTCCAGCAGAACAACAGATTTCAGTCCAAGCTCTGGAACGCTCTCCAGTGCATAGTGTGTGGGCAGCTCCTTTTTCTTAATCCATTTACTGGTGAGCGGAGCTACGATCAAAGTGGGGCAGAAAAAATTCCCCACATTGTTTTGAAGAACCAGAACAGGACGGGTGCCGCCTTGCTCTGATCCAAAATAAGGGTTCAAATTGGCATAATATAAATCCCCACGCTTATAAATCCAATCTTCTTTCATGTTCATCCTCCTATGTTTTGAGATTTGATTATGTAAGAAGGAGGCTCTGCAAATTACAGAGTCTCCTTCAATTTAGCGCCTGTTTTATCCCTTACTTGTCCACGACACCCCAGGGATTTGGGTAATCATTAAGCCGCAGGTGGCTGGCCTGCTTCTCAGGAATTTCACCTCCACTTCGTTTGGTCTTACCCATGGCCTGCGACGGTTGTTATCACGCTCGGACTATGGCTGTAAGAGAGCTTTCCTCCTTGTTATGCCATGACCGGATGCCATCCGATGTATTCCAGCCTGATATATTTCTGATAAACCGCAAACTCATCTATACAGCAAAAATGGGTTGGCCTGTTATGTGAGTGGCAGCTCTCAGAAAATATACCGCTGATGTAGCGGCTATTACGCCCAAAGAGGATCAAACTTAATGATTCGTATATGAGGTTGTCAAGGTGCAAGTGAAAGGATTTCCCTCTCACTTGCTACTGCCACTTTTTTTAGAAATCTATAACCAACTTTTTTATTTTTTCTTCAATTTTTTTCAGACGCTTATGAGCTGCGGGCTGACTAATGCCATATCTTTTGGCTAATTGCAGTGTACTTGGCTTTTCCATGCCGTAATAATCCAAGATAAAAGAGCGTTCTTTCTGACTCAGCTGCTGCAAAGCACGGTGCAGATCGGCCATAAGAAGATTACAAATTGCTTGTTCCGCAGTATCAACAGATTCATCCACAAACAAATCTGTATCCTGATAACCTTCCTCTGTGCCGTCACGATCTCCCACATGGGAAGCCGGGAATATAGAGCGACTTTTCTCATGTTCCTGGAGATAGCGGCTGTGGCGGTCCTCCTGTTGGTATTTTTCAAAATCTTTGCGAGAACATTCCATGATAATGCGGTCATCTTCATCACGGAACATTTTGACTGTTTCAACAAAAAAGCGCCCAGTAAAGCAACCATTGCGGCGTGCCTTACTGAACGCTGAAAAACTGATTTCCGCCCATTCCTGTGGGCTGTTATTTTTCCAAATGAATACTCTCGTCATATCCTTTCCTCCGTTCAAATTCTTGGTAGTCAGCGAATTTGAACGGTGTCATGGATATTTTGCTATGTACGCCTCCCAGCGCATACCGGCCTCCTAATACCGGGCAAAGAAAAAGGCCGGAAGTGTTTTCACCTCCAGCCATGTTCCTGCCGCCATATTGCAGCAGGAATGAAAAAAGCCCGGTTAATGCCGGGCCTTATGTAGAAAAGTATTCAATTTAGTGCATTCCTGCCACTATACCAAGTATAGCAGGTCGGAAGTCGGAAGGGAGTAGGGATTAGGTCGGGGATTTGTCGGGATTTAGTCGGGGCAGCTCCTCCAGGACTTCTGGAATAGAATATCCAAACAAGCAAACAGAAAATAAATAGATGGCTTCTCGTTTTCGGTCATAAAAGACACTGCGCTCTATATTTAGTTCTTCCAGCAATTCTTTCTCTGTGCTGTTGAACCGATAGATGAATTGCTTAGTCAAAATTTCATAGTAAAGTTCTCCTCGATCCGGATACCGTTTCAGACGAAGGAGTGCACGGTCAATAATATTGACCAGCATTTGATTTTGAACAAGGCAGCAAACTTTTTCTTCAAAGGCTTGCAGTTCAATATCTGGTGCAAAATTTTCAAGATAGCAGAGGCCAGACTCTATATCTTGTTCTCCCATAATCCAAGCAGTTTCGTGTAATTCTTCTGCCCGTTCACTCAGAACCCAGACTACATCACGGTAAATCTTTAGAATCAGCTTACTTCTATGAAACGCAGCGTCGCTGTTAAGCCCCAAAGCTGTTAACCTGCTGTTACATTTTTGGATTGTTGTACTTTCTTTTCTCATAGAACATCCCTCCTTGTTCGCAATATTGCGAACATATTAGGTACAAAATAGCATAGCAGAGGAGAGTGAGAGAGGGCAGTGCCTCCCTCTATTCCCCCCTTTGGTTATATCAGGTTCCTGGATTTTAGACGAATCTGCATTGCTTGCTTGGAAACCTCAAAAATATTTGCCATTTCAGCAACGAGCTGTTCATCTGTCCGGCCTATTCTAAGCCGGTAAAAACATTTTTTGATCTGCGGTAAAGGCATCAGCAGGGCAGAGGCCAGAGTATCCGCCTGACGCTCAATTATGCCATGACTTTCGTCGGAAGAAACATTTCCGTTATAAGCAGCAACATCTCCAGTACCGGAGTACAACTTCTTATGTAGTACCCAATGAGCCAGCTCATGGGCACAGGTAAAACGGAGCCGCCCTAATTTTGACGGATCACAAAGCCGTTCATCAATTAAGATTGTACCGGCTCTTACTGCAATCATTCGATACTGTCTCTGTATCTGGTCATATAAAACAACGGCACCGTCATCGAAAATTGTTTCCCCTAATATCTTGGGGTTTTTTCTTAGTGTATGAAACTCCAGGATTAGATCAAACTTTGTCTCGATAATGGTTTCGATTGGCACAGGACATGGTTGCCCGGATAGCAGAGAGGGATCATATTCCATCAGGATTTTTCGCCCTACCGCCTCGATTGCTTCTGTACGGATTTGTGGAATTGACAAAGCTCTCCCCCCTATCGTTTACGCTCCTTTAGCATTTTCATAAATGTCTGCCATTCTTCATCGGTAGCGTCTACTTCTTTTGCCACACGCAAGGCTGCCCGAACAATATCTTTTTCCATGATATAGTCTGGCAAATCAGCAGATACTGTATTGCGTGATTTTGCAGCCAGATCCAAAAGCAACTCATGTTCTGATTTATCCAAATTCAGAAAGGCGGAGATGCGTTCCACAAAATCTCCATTGGGTGCAGGACGGCGGCTTTGTTCAATATCACACAGATAACCGTAAGCAATATTCAAATGCTTGGCTGTATCGCGTAAATTGAATTTGTGCGCCTTGCGTTTCTCGGCTATAAATGATCCAAAAGTTATATTGCCCACAGCATTCACCTCTCATTTGTTCGACGAACTGCGAACATCTTGCTTATATTGTATATCGAACATCTGTTCACTTCAAGGATAAAAATTTCATTTGAAAAGAGGTGTTAAAAATCAATAACACCTCTTTTGCACTATATAAATTCCTGAGCGATTTGCTGCATTTCTGTAATGCACTCTTTTGGGGATAGAATTTTTATTTTTCCCTTAAATTTGAATATCCAGCCATAAAAAGTTCCACTGGGGTTCACTTCAATTTTTGCTGTGAAGTGCGCGTCATCATATCTCTCAACAGGGGCATCTTCTCCATAATGATCTATGATTACTCTCATCAATTCGTTTTCACATAGAAGGGTTACTTCCTTCGATGACTCCGATGTAAACATATCAACCATTTTATTTGTATAGGAGGCTACATCAAATCCCTCTATCGGCATAAAGTAAGTTTCCAGATTTTCTACACTTGTTAGCCGATCTACACGGAAGTGAGCAATTTTCTGATGCTTCAGAGAAAATCCAATCAAATAGTAATGGTCATTTTTCCATTCAAGCGCATAAGGATTTACGACATAATAATATCCATCATGCTTCAAGATTTTCTTTTTTTCCTGAGTATATTCATAGTATTGGAACCGAATTTGCTGATGGTTTCCAATCGCTGTTTGGATATTATCAATGATATAGTAAACCTTTTCATTATGCGGTTTGACACGGCTGGATAAAGCAGCAAATTTTTGAAGCTGTTCTGCCTGATGTGTGCTGGCTAAACGGCATAATTTTTGCACCAGCTCCTCAGATTTCTTGGCAGAAATAATCTTCGAGGAAGCTACTGCGTCTGTCAGCATTTTCAGTTCTGGATACTCAAACAGGCGGCTTCCCATAAAATACTGGTTTTGGGTACTCTTGACCACCACAATATCAATCCCTGCGTCAATCAGTGCATTGGTATCTGCGTAAACAGTCTGCCGCACTGCCTGAATTCTTTTTCCATTCAGATGGGCAATGATGTCAGATACTGTGGCGGGATGGTTTTCATCGGTCCGCTCATAGAGAAACCGGAGTAATTCCAGTATCCGCATATTTGTTGAATTCTGCATACTTCACCTCCTCGATTCTTAAAATGGCCTATTTTGTGTGGTGTCCAGCCCCAAAGACCAGAAGCAGGGCGACAGCACAGAGAAGCAGGCCAATCCAATTTCGATCCATAATCAGCTTGATTACCGCCACAAGCAGCAGTCCGCCCACCAGGAGCACAACGCCGTTCATTCAGCGTCCTCCCGAGGCATAGTTCCCCATGTGGATGTCCAGCACCCCTCTGGGCAGCTGGATTGTTCCTTCTTTTCCGGAAACAGCTTCCACCGAAACTCCAGCTCTTTCTGGACAAACTCTTTCGGCAGGCCGCGGGGGTTGGCGATGAGATACCATACCCGAAAGGTGCGTTTCCTCGGATCTGTTTCCTGCTGGTAGAGCTGATAGCCCGCCTCATCCTCCTGTGTCCACTGGCTTGTCTGCCGCTTGGCCTGCACAAAGGGTTCCACCACCTTGTCCAGTTCCTCTTTGGTGCGGCTTGAGGCCCAGGCTTGATCCACATCATTGGCGTGGGAGAGGTGGAACAACATCGAACCCATCCAGTTTTTTGCCTTGTGTTCAGGCGTTCCGCGCAATTCCGCCTGACGGCGGTACTCCGCCAGCTGCTCTGGTGTTCCGTACCGTTCCATCATTTGCTCATCCACATGAATGCGCCAGCTGTAGTCCTCCGGCTGGATAAAGGGGGCACAGACCGGCTGGAGCGCCCCTGTCGGGTCCACCTCAAAGCGGTCGATAAAGTCAAGGTAGTGGGCTTTGATCAGGGGCAGAAAGGTGTCCAGCAGCCCGGTGTTCAGCCGCAGGTCTTCTGTCAGCATCCGAAAGCGGAGGCCGCCCGTAGGAGATTCCATATCGAAGGCATAGAGGAGGTCATTCCCCAGTTTAATGGTACAGCTGAAGCCTACCTCCACATTTCCATGGCCGATTTCGTAGTCTATGTAGTTGTAGCGGCTTCGCTCAAACCAGATCAGGTAGGTCAGCCCGTTTTTCATTTTCTTTTTGAAGTCGCCTTTTTTCAGCCGCTTCCAGCCCTTTTCCTCCAGGCCCAGGCCGTTCCACAGGTAGTCCAGAAGCTCCTGAAATATATCTGCCGGGCGTTTTTGTTCCATAGCTATTCACCTCCCTAACTCATTTTCTACACCATCTCATACAGCAGGGCAGCGTCGCCCTGCACCAGTTCCAGATGGGAACGCAGCGTTTCCAGTCCGCTTTGCACCGCCTCGGTGGGTAGGTCCCAGTCCGGGGCAATTTCAGCGGCCAGTTCCGGGAGGTCCTGCTCCCGCAGAGCTGCCAGCAGTTTAGACGCCAGCTCTCCCTCCAGCAGAGCGCAGTCCAGGGTGTCCTCCGTCTGGGGAGCAGGAAAACGGACATCCAGATCCAGCTCGTACTCACACCAGTCCCAGATGGCCATATATACCGCGCCGGAGCAGTCGCCGTTGGAAAGTTCCTGCCGCTGGCCGTTTTTGAGAAGATAAAAGGACGCAATCTGTGACATGGCAGTTCCTCCTGATTGTTATTCACATTATTACTAAGTATAATGAATAAAATCCTCATCCACATTACTCGGTAGCACAAAGCTCATTCATTTTGGGAATCAGTAATTTATCCATCCACTGACAAACAATCTCAAAGGTATTGTCAATTTTTTCTTCACTTCCTATATCAAGATATATTTCATTGTCTCTTAAACTGTAAAACAGTGGTTGTGTGTTGTTGTCTGGTTTGGCATAACCATAAGGGTCGTATGGACGGGTGTTGATTATATAGCAAACCTCTATGCTTATGCTATCCTTTGTGTTCCCGCCGAATGAGGAAAACGCAATCATATAGGTGAAATTTTTACTGTGTCTCGTAAGTGTTTTGTCGGATTTTTTATACTTAAATCCTAAATGCCCATACTTTTCTTGCAGCTTGTTTCCAAGTATTTGCATTGCTTCGTTAAAGGTCATTATGCCCCCTCCATTTTTTCATCGTAAAAATAAATCATGATACTTGTGATTCCATGACTTTGCCATCATCATTGATATAAGTATAATGAATAAAATCCTCATCCACAAGCAGCAGACAGGGGCTGAAAACCTCCCATTCATCATAATCGCGCAGGATGTCATCATATTTTCCGAATATGAAGATTTGAAACAGTGCCTCTGTTCCCATCAAAAAGCACAGGTAAACATTTTCGTGGGGATACGGGCAAACTTCTTGGATCGCCAGCTGCCCCGGCTGCTCAAAATTGAGTTTTGAGATAAAGGTTTCAATTTTGAGCACTTCAGCTTCATCCGCGTATCGGTATTTTTGAGAAAAATGTTCAATGCTTTTTGTAAGACGGTCCTTGTATTGCTGTATTTCTGCTCTTTTCTGCCTTTTCTTGAGCTGCGCTTTTTTCTGAGCCAATAGCTCTTTCCTCTCATGATCCATAGGTCACTTCTCCGTTTCAGAGGGCGCAGGAATAGATGCTCATGGCCCCGTAATCGGTGTGCAGGACAAGCCCGCTTTGGGTAAAGGCAAAATTCACCTGCCGCACCACAAAGGGGTCATCAATGGTGGCCAACAACTGGCCGCTTCCGGTATCCCACAGCTCTATGGGGGAGTTGACACGATCCTGCTGAACGGCCATCAGGCTGCCCCTTGTCCGCACCATACAGGTATCCGAAAAACTCAGCCCCTGCCGGACAGAAAACGGGAAAGGATTGGCTATCTCCTCTCCGGTCTGGGTCAGATAGAACCTGCTGCCCACCGAGAAGCACTGGTCATCCGGAGAGAAGAAAGGATGCCAGCCCGCATTGGGGATCACTACTTTTTGGGCGGACTTCAGATCGACCAGCACATACTCACCCTCGGTGACGCGGTAGGCCGCTTTGCTCTGCCGGGGAGAGAGCATCCCGAAGCAGTAATAGACAAAATTCGGGTCTTTTGACTTTTTGCATTTTACCGTTTCCCGCCACACCTCCGTGTTGCTGCCAAAGTCAAAGACGATGATCTCCTCGCCTGTGTACCAGAGGGCCAAGTCGCCGCTCTGATCCAGCATGGCCTTCATGCTGTTTTTCTTGTTGGCAAAGGGCGTGATTTCATGGGTGCGGAGTGAGAACTGCTGGAGAAGATAGCTGTTGTTCAGAAGAAGGGTGTCATTGGGGCAGAGGACCTGCTCGTAAGTCATCCGCTTGGCACCCAGAGAGACCGTTTCAAGGATCTCCCCGCTGCCATCAAAGTGATAGAGGGTCTCGTCCTCAAAATCTCCGACCACCCTCGTCAGGAAGAAGTCGTCCCGTGTGAGGGCGGCAGCCAGAGGCATAAAACCGTTGCTGTCCTTACCGACAAACCGATGGCACCGCGCCTGCCCAACAGCGGCGTCCGGATTCTGATAGACAAATCCTTTCCGCATCTGGCTCATCATGGCGCTGGCCGCCATGCTCTTGACCTGGAAGGCGGAGTCGCACAGGATCTCCTTAACCTTCCCGCCATGGAGGCAAGTTCGGATGGTATGTCCGTCAATTTCAATCCGCCACTGCTTATTTGTAGTGGGGTTGATAAAGGTTTTTTCAATCATGGTTTTGATTATTCCTCCTTTCGGATCAGGATGCTTTTTCCCTCAGAGTTGATGCTATACAGGTCATCCAGATGGATGTGGAATCCATCCTCACGAACGGTTTCTGCCATTCCCAAAGCGGCTTTCGCCAACAGGAGCAGCCCCGCCCGGTTTCCCGTTAGCTCCAATTCATTTCCATCGGCATGAGTAGTAAAGGAGAGGTGGGCTTCCAGTTCCACTGGGAGGATGGGCAGTTGTTCATCATTCAGTTGAATGGTCAGTGTTTTGGGTTTCATCGCTTGTATCCCACCTTTTGAAAACTCCTCAATCAAAATCCATCCAAACCAGGTGCTTCCCGCAGTGGAGGCACTGGAACAGATAGCATTGCAGATGCCCGCCATTGACGGATTCCCGGATCATTTCTTTTTGCTCCTCGTCCCACATGGGATCGTCCAGCACCTCCTCGAGCGCGCCCAGCGCCCGCAGTTCTCTGGCACCCACATAGCCCAAAAAGGCGCAGTAGTCGCCGCAGTGAGCGCGCCAGTATTCCTGCTGCCAACCGGAGTAGCTGGGAGTTCGGTGGATGAGCTCGTCCAACTGGGCCGGGTCCTCCACGCCATCGTCCACGGAGCAATCGTCCTGGAAGCTGCCGTCATATTTCCGGGCCGCCTCGCCGCTGGCGATACACTCCGGGCATAGACACTCAATATCCTCCACAGCGTAAAAGGGGCCTGCATAGAAAATATGGGTCGTCTTGCCGCAGCAGTCGCAGGCAACGCCATCCGCCGACTCCTCAAAAGCGCCGGTTTCCAGAGGGTCCGGGTGATACCGGAAGGCAGGCAGGCCCAGCTGGGCCCGCCGCTCCTTCTCGTTCTGCGTTTCCTCCGGCGTTTTGGGCTTGGGGAGAGCATAATGATTGCCCCAGTTTTCCGCATAGTCCTTCAGCGTGCCCAGCCGCTTGAGGGTCTTTTTATCGGAACGATTTCCGATTTGGCAGAGCAGTTCATAGGCATCCTTCTTGAAGTCCAGCAGATCATACACATCCACCAGCACTTCCTTGGCCTGCTGATCCTCACTCTGCTCAAGTTCTTCCTTGAAGGTATATAGAGCGCGGACACTGTCCGGACCTTCATTGGTCGCAACAAACTGTTTTTTTAGTTCGATATAGGTTTTCTGATATTCTGTCATTGGTCGCACCTCCCATCAATCCCACCAGAAATACCAGACGGTGGACTGCCACAGGACATCCGCCAGATTGCCCACAGTGGGGTCATCCTGCTCCTGATCCACGATGTCCGGGCAGAAGCCGTACTGCTCTGTGGCAACTTCCATAGCCTGTTCCTGGGAAACAGGGGCCGGGAGCAGGAACTCCAGTTCATCGTGGCTCATGGCGGCTGGTACCGCGCCATACTGCTCGAACCAGTATTTCGCCACTGCCATTAGCTCCAGCGTGTCAGGACATTCATTCCAGTTTCCGAAGGGCAGGTATGTGAAGATCTCCCAGGGGTTCTTCACCGGAATTTTCGCCAGAATGAGAGGGTAGGTCATATCAGTGTCGGAATCCCAGTAGCAGGAAAAACGGTTATTCTCATAGCCGCCCTCCATCTCGCCCAGGATCTCCTCCTCCCAGTCCATATCGTCATCCTCGGCTTCTTCCTTGCGCTGGCCGGTCAATTCCTCCAGGACCGCCTTTCCGTCCTTGACGGAGGTGGAGAGCATCTTCTTCCGGTACTCCTCTACCGTTTTGAGGTCAAATTCATAGCAGTCCGCATCATTCTTCGGGTCGGCGTTCATCACCAGACACTCCAACAGCGTTTCGTCATCCGCCTTGATGAGCACCGGCACAAAGCCTTCTTTGACACTTTCCCGTTTGGCATAGCTGTATGCTGACATGATGGGATCATCATCTGCCATGGACGGGAAATAGGTACACTCGCAGTCCAGATACTCCATGATGGCATGAGCCACCTCGGAAGGCTCCAGCGTGTCCTCGTCGAAGTCCTGTTCCTGCCAGTTTTCAAAGCGTTCTTCGATCACCTCTGCCATAGCCTGATAGTAGTCCTCGTCAAAGGGGATGAACAGGTAGGCTTCATCCTGGAACTCATCAGAGTGATACCGCTCCGGGCCGAAGAAGCGGAGGGCGTTGTCGTCAACATCGGCAGGATAGTAGGGGCTGTCGCCCTCTCCGTAGTAATAGCCTGCAAAGGCACGGCCTTGCTGATTGAACAGCACAGAGAACAGACAGCCGTCCAGCTCATCCCGGATAAACTCCCTCAGATCCACATTGGCAGGATCAGCTTTGACCTGTTTGGCCACTTCGCTGTATTCTTTCAAGAAGTCCTCGCCCACCAGGTCGTGCTCCATACACCAGCGCAGGTAGATGGCCATATGGTTATAAGCATTGATGGGGTCAATAGGCAGTTCCTTCTCCTCAATGCTCTCGATATGATAGGAAGCGTCGTCCATCTCACCGTCAAAATCATCATTGGAAAGGGTGCCACGGGTGATAGCATTCTGGCGAGTGGGGTTTACGACAAAACTGATCCCCCTCATCTTGTTCAGCAGATCGTCTACATCATGTTCCAGTTTATAGTCCAATTCATCCGCATAAAGAGGGATTACCTGATAGAAGTTGACCTCCTCGCCGCCCGGCAGAGTGCAGACCTCGCTGCCGTCCTCCGTATCCTGGGGACCGATCAGGGTAGCAGTACACAGTTTGGTGTTGTCTGCAAATGGTTCCCGGTTCTCCACTGTATGACCATGCCCCAACCAGCTGTCACAGTTGATGGGCAGACGGGCCAAAGATTTCAGCAAGCGGATGGGCCAGTACCACTTTTCGTCTTTCATGGACTCCTGATCCAGCTTCCAGTCCGCAGGCAGGGCGATGGCCAGCTCCGCCCGCTCCAGCTTGTATTCCGCCAGTTCCTCCGGCACATTCATCCGGTGAGCACCCATACCCATGGTGACCAGGGTATAATAGTCCCGCTCCTCAGTGGGCGGCACGATGCAGATGTCCACATGGATGTCGGGGGAAACGATCTCGTGGAACACATTCTCGAACTTGCCGAAATACTGCTGGATGTGCCCCTCGACGGCTTCCATCTCCTCCTCGGTGTAGACTTCGGGATTACTGAATTCTTCCTCATCCTGCTTGTCATCATTGTCCGAGTGGTCGCAGCTGTCATCCTCCGGATCTCCCTTTATAGGCTCGTAACCGATCTTCAGGGTCATCTGTTCTTCTGGCAGAGAGATGCCGGGGCTGCGGGTGATGGTGTGCTTATCGTCCGCAGAAAAACCGATGGTCTCGCCGTCTTGCAGCGTCACATCACACGCCAGCACATAGGAGGCAAGGCTTGCCAAAAAGTCCCGTAGTTCCTCCGGCTCAGCGTCGGTGTTCAACACCTCCATTTCCTCCTTGCCAAACACATCCATGCCGTAAGTGTAGCCGTTTAGGCCCCCCTCGCTCCGGTACAGGCCGAACCAAACCCAGTTGAAGATGGGCAGTTCGTCCTTTTTGAGCATATCGGCAAGGCCCTCATAGAAACGAGGCTCAAATACCACGCCGCTGGTGTAGACACCGGTGGCGTATTTCTGCTTGCAGCACACTGCCATCGCCTTGGTGAACAGCTTACCTCGTTCCAGCAGTTTTTCCTCCTCGCCCAACACAGCCACCATGATATGGGCCTTGTGCGCTTTGGCCACTTCTACGGCCTCTGGCCACATATAGTTGTTTTCGGCGTTGATCTCTGCTTCATTGTCCGGGATGTGACCGTGGAATAGTGTCACAATCAGCATCATACCTCCGACCCGCATTACCACAGCGTCATCGCTGTTCTCAACATCTTCGTCGCCCTCATCCGGCTCCTCATCTACGATGCCCCATTCTTCCCGCAGATCTCGAATCAACTGCTCCTTGTCCCACTCTGCTTTGGAGAGGAGCACAGATCCGGCAAAGGAACCCTTATGGTCGGTTTCCTCCTCGTCGGCGTCATCCTCAAGACCCTCTGCATCTTCATCCGGATCATAGAGGGATTCATGCTCCAGTCCGCGGATAAATTCCTCAAAGCTGTCTGCCAGATGGGTAATTTTATAGTCATTTTCCTGATCCACATGGACTACCGCAGGCTCTCCCTGAGGGCCGCAAGCCCGGTAGTCCAGGAAAATCATATCGTGTCCGGCGCTTGGACAGTCGCAGATGGCCACGCCGATGGCAGGATACTCCCACTCATCGATCATAAACTGACTGCCCAGCTCTCCACAGAGGGAGCAGCTCTTTTCCCGTCCGATTCCGAAAATGCCGGTGATGGCCACATGATCATCTGACCAACAGGTAGGCTCATCGCAGGGATAGCAGGTGTTCACCGGAATGCCGCCGTTGTGCTGCTTCATCAGCCAGATGTAAGCGGCAGGCAGCTTGTAGCCCAGTTCCTCCTCCACGCTGGCAATCAGCTCATCGGAAGGCGGATCACTGACATATTCTTTCAGTGCATACCAATTATCATCCCAGAAGTTGGTGAGGTCGAAACCCTCAAATGGGGTATCACCGGGCACGAATTTTGCCTTCTTCCGGCTGCGCTGGCGTTTCCGAATCTCCGCCTTACACTCCCGAATTACCGCCGGGGCATTTTCGTCTTCTGGGTCCAGTTCTGCCCAACGCTGGGCGTAGGGAATGGCTTTTTCCTCCTGGCCGTAGAGATACTGATAGCCGTAGGCCATCCGCATATTCCACTCCGCCTTGTCCTGGCCTTCCTCCCGGACGGACTCCAACACCTCAATGGCCCTCAGAAGGGCTTTGTCTCCCTTGGATTTCAAAGTACCTTCGTCATGGTCTCCGATGATGGCGTAGTTCTCCAGTGCACGGGCCAGGGCGTAGGCGGTGCGGTAGTTTCGCCAATCCTCCGGGATGGCATTCAGTGCCTGGATACAGCGGGTGTACTCGTCTTCGTCGTTCCACTGCTCCAGCTGAGCGAAGAATGCTTCGGCGTTCTGTTGGGTATAAGGAATATAGTCCATGCCCATAAGCGTTTCATCCAACTCGTCATCCTGATTCTCAGTTTCTGTCCCATCATCTTGTTGCTTTAGGGGTACAGAACCGGCTTCACGGCGGAAGGTGTGGAAGATGGCCCATGGGATGTCCGTGCCTTCAAAGAACTCTTTCGCCATGTTCAGCGCCTCTCGGATGTCCCAGGCGATGAAGTCCACATAGCCACAGTAGAGGCCGGTGGCCCCGCCGGTGAGAGTGAGCACTTCCGATCCTTCATCAGTGGTAAACACTTCTTCCAGCTTGTCCCGGAAGTCGAAGATCTTCTGACTGCCTTCCTCCTCCCGCAGGGTATCCAGGGGATAGCAGAAGAAGCCCGCTACCGCGCCGTCGGCATGGAGATCGTCCATAAAGTCATTGTCGGCATTCAGATAGCCGTTGATGAGTGGTACACAGCAAGTGGAGCCCACCATGGTATCCAACCGCCAATCGGCATCGGGATCTTCATTGGGTTCCATTTTGTAGCCAAGATAGCTCTCCAGATAGGCATTGGGATCGGTGGAGAGGTCCGCTCCCTTTTCTTTCAGCTTGTCAGGCAGCTGGGACAGGAGGATGGACGGCTCTGCCTTGGGCTTTTCCAGCACATCAAAGCTGTCTATGTACCTCATGTGGGGGATCTCGCCCAGCACTTGGTCGGTGAGGGTGGTGAGCATCCACCAGGCCCGGCCTTCCTCATCCCGGAGCATAGGCAGCAGCTTTTCACAGTAGGCGGAGATGGCGAAGCTGTTTTCACCCTCCTCCTCCAGCCAGATCTGCACATCATCCCCGGAGATGTCCCAGCCATTCTCAGTACGCAGACCGATGTTCTGGAGGGGCTGACGGCCCACAAGGATGTTCCAGTGCTCCAGCACCTCCTTGGGGGCGTGCTTCTGGAAGTAAATCAGCTCAAACAGCTTGACCTTGTCGCCCTCCGGGGTGAGGATCAACTCATGCTTTTCGCCATTGAAGCCCATCTCGAAGGAGATTTCGTCAAACGCCTGGTTCAAAGCCCCTTCCATTTGGGCCACGAGTTCTGCGCCGCGGGTGTGATCTTTGTCCTCATCCATCATCTGGCGCAATTCTGCTTCCATCTCGGCAAAGGTTTCCCACCAGTTCTCTGTCCGCTCCCGGAAGCACTCCCAGAACTGCGGCAGAGAAATACCCTTTTTGCACCGGTCGATAAACTCTTTGGTGTCCTCGTCACCAGGTCGAGCTTCCAATGCCTTTTCAAAATATCGCAGAGCCCGGCCCTCCTGATCCAGATAAAAGTAGGAGTAACCCATGCGGAAGTTCCAGTAATAATCGTCCTCGAAGTATTCCTCATGGGGCTTTAGCAGAGCGAGGGCCTTTTTGAGCATTTCTTTGCAAGTTGGCTTATGTGGGTCTGCCAGATTGTTATAGGCACGGGCCAACTCGCTGTCCATCTCAGGGGTACGCTCCTCGGCGGGGATGGCCTCCAGCGCATCAATAATTTTATGTTGTTTGCTCTCCTCATGCCACTTCTGGCACTGCTTCAAAATGTCCATATCAGGGTCCTCCTCGTCCTCATCCGGTTTCCAGTCTTTGATCTGCTGGAACACACCGTTCTCATCCCGCTCAAAGGCGCAGGGGGCGGGGGTGTTCAGCAGAGGAATGATGTCGGGATCGTCGTTGCAAATTGTGTTCAGCTTGTAAATCCCGGCGTTGTTGGGGTCGTCCATGTACGCCTCGCTCTCGTCACCAGCGGTGAAGCGCCAGCCACTGTCCCAGCCGCCGTCCGGCTTCTCCCGGTAACAGTAGCCAACCTTGCAGCCCTCCACTGTGATGCGGTTGGTGGCGATACAGCCATCGGCACCCTCCCAGTCGGGGAGCAGATCTTTTACATCTTCCGCCTTTACATGGTAGTTCCGGTTGCGGCCAGAGGCTTCGTACAGCTCCTTCCGCAGCATCTCCACCTGAGAAGCCATATCCGTGATTTCATCCTCGCCCATCATCTCGCTGATGTCGTATTCCAGCGGGGCATGGACAAAGTCCGCCAGGGCCTTGTCCATGGCCTCGTACTCCTCCGGCGTAGCAGTGATGCGGATACGGCGGGCGGGGGTGTTGTACTCGTCCAGATCCTGAAGGTTTACACTGCCACTGACGCTGCACTCCAGCAGGATGGCGGCCAGGTCGGTGACCACATCAATGGCGAAGTGGAAGTCCATCTCCACGCCGTCCGAATGGGTGAACTCCAGATACTCCACGGTCTGGCGGAAGTCCCAGTTCTGCTTGTCCAGACCAATCTTGGCGAAAATCTCGCTGAGGGGGATCTCCTCTTGTTTCTGATCCTCCAAAAATGCCACAAGGTTCAGGCTGTCGTCCGAGCCTCCGATAAAGTTGCCCCAGTATTTTTTGATATACATGCGTCATGCCTCCTGTTCCGAGATCAGCCGCTTGATGAGCCAGTCCAAATGCTCTGACCACACAGGAGCGATCTCACCGCTGTCCTCGTTCTTCCAAAGATCCACAATCTCACGGATGCCGTCCTCGTCCGGCACCTCGTTTTTGATGTCGGTGAGCTGCCGCAGCAGGAAAGCAAGGGCTTCTTTGGATGCTGTGAAACCGGTGACTTTATCCCATATAGCTTCTTCATAATCGTAGTCCAGCTTGCCATTATCCTTCCATTGGAAATACAGCTCCGCCAGAGCCATCGCAGTATTGTCAAAGAGGAAGTCGATTTGTGAGGAGTCAGCTCCCAGCATGACTTCCTCTTTCATCAGTTCGATCATCTCGCCCAGATCCATTACCGGATGCTCCGGTACATATTCATTTTTGAGGATGTCCAGTACATCCAGCCCTTCGTCACGCTCTAATGCTTTTATGCCCCATGCTCCCATGTCGGCACCTCTCTTTCTTTATTTTGTATCAAGCTTCTATTGTCAATCATGGTTCTCCAGCCGAATGATAGGCCGATAAAAGTCATAATCTCCGTTTAGTTCATTGTCCTCCTGCACTTCCGGCTTACAGTGGGGCGAACAGGGTAGGAAACCGAGAAATGGGCCCAGCCCACCGCAGATATTGCATCCGCCATCGCCGCCACAGGTGGTAAGTCTATCAGCCTGCACCACTTCCCGCATATAGGGATCGTAGGCGATGGACAGGCCGAAGAAGTTGGGTTCCTCCATGTCATAAGGCCGGTTCTCATCCTCATCCATATCCTCAAACCAGCGCAGACGCATGGAGTAGTCTAACCCATCTCCCCATGGGAACAGGGTCCGACACCCTCCGCCGCACAGGTAGGCCCACTCGTCCGCCGTGGGCAGGGAGAAGCCCCTGTTTTCCAGCATGGCAAGAAGCGCATCGTAGTCTGTGCGGTTATAGATACAGATCTGAAAGCCCTTTTCCGTCCGCTCAATGCGGGCCGACTGATGCAAGGTAAGACTGCTGCTGTCACTCCAGGCAAAATCACGGAATTCCTTCAGCCAGTCAGGGTGGGCAGTCAGCCTGGGATCGTCCATTTTGACTGGCTCCCAGTTAATTTCCTCCAGTTCCCGGCCCACCAGCATGGGGCCAATGGCCGCCTGCCGAACGGGAGCCATGCTTTCCCGAATCATCTCCTCCGGGTTCTGCGGTTTCATTTCCCATTCCCGGAACAGATACTCCAATTCCTCCCGGCTCTCCTGATTCAGTCCCTCGGCAAACTGCTCCCAACCCAGGGTGACGGTATCGCCGGGGACAAAGACGAACTCCCGACCATCTTTCTTGAAGATGCCGGTGGTGCAACTCTGGCCCCAGCGGTCAAAAGTATGTAGACCGAGAAAGGTCATATCATAACGAGCAGCCAGGCTTTCCATCAGCGCCTGCTTCTCGGTGGTTTCCATTTGATTGAATTGGGGACGGGACAGTTTTTTGGTTTTTAAGATTTTGTTCATAGGGACTCCTCCTGGTTACTTTAACGCTCCATCATAGGTGTGGTTTTCCCAGATGACCTCAAATTCCGCTTTCTCTATGACGCAGGCGTGGAATTCCTCGCCCCAGACATGGGCGTTCAGTTCCTCCACCGTAGGGATCGGCGTAATCTCGATGGCGCCGTCGTAAAGGTCAGGGATGTTACGGGTGCGGCAATCTGCAAAGATGTCAATGGAGCGGAGAGCCAGCCGCTCATTTTCGGTATCAACTTCATAGAGGATTACCGACGGCTCTCCCTCCGGCGCGTCCTCCCAAAAGAGTTTGATGTACTCGATCATTCCATTTCCCTCATTTGAACCAATGCCACCCCGTCATGGTGCCGGTTACTTCATCTATCTGTACCGCAATATCATAATTGCCACGACAGCCCAGCAAAGCTGTAGGATGGTCGTTTTCCAGAATCAAATCATAAAACTCAACCGCTATGTCTTGAAATTCCTTCGGAATCTCCAGTGCAGAGAAGAAATCCACTGATTGAGCATTTTGGAAAAATTCAATGGCCGTTTTACTGCATTTTACTATAATCCCTGTTTGAGTGGTCAACTCTTTCATGCTTTCGCAACCTCGCTCATGTTCAGATACATCCCCATCGTTTTTTCATTGTCACAGGCCGCCCGGATCATTTTGGACAGCAGCATCAGGTCATCGATGTATTGGGAGTACACGCAGAACACATCTTCGTCGGAGTCGAAGTGAAACAGATCCACGCCGCTGTTGTTTTCCTCGAACTCTTGGATCACGCCCCGGACAAGCCGCTCCCAATCCTCGCTGCTGCCGATCAGTCCCAGCCGTCGGAATTCCTCTGTCCGGAATCCGTCACTGATTTTCAGCAGAAGGGAGATCGCATAGGGGTAGTGGGGAATGAGAAAGAATGGCGCGATCTGCTCCGGCTTCGCCCAAATTTTGAAGGGCGGGCGCGGGTCAGGTATCCAGGGCAAGATTTCCCATTCGTCCTCCGGTCGGTTTCCGTATTGGCAAAGGTCTTTCATAGTGTTCTCCTCATTCGATGTCGTTTCGTTCTTCTTTTACATCCAGTGGAGCACCGTCCAGAGATGTGATCTGTGCCAGCTCTGTTTCCGTCAGATTTTTCAGGAAAATGCAGTATTCGTCCGGGTGGCCTCCCACAAATTCCATTTTAGGCATTCCGATCTGCTCCGGGTCGGTGATCCAAAGGCAAGGTTCTCCTGTTACCCAAAACCGAGTCAGAGTAAGAATTTGGCCGTTGTAAATTACTTTCTGTTCCATCCTCATTTCTTTTGTAACTTCTTCAGCAGCTTCACGATCCGCTCCCGGTTCTTTGCGGTTTTCATAAAGGTGGGGAGATGGTCGGCCTGGGTCATTTTCGCTCTTCCCAGCGGCTTTTCCCGCAGGTCGGCATTGAGATAGCCGATCAGATAGGCAAGGTGTTCCCGGTTGAGGGCCCAGACTGGCTTACCCTGGAATGAGGTCAAAAACCACAGCTCCAGGCCGAAATAAGGTTCTCTCCCGTCCCTGATTTCGCCAATATATGAAAACGCCTCAGCTGTTTTATGAACTTCTCCCGACATGGTTGTTCCACAATAGGGACAGGCCACATGGAGAACGGAAAAGTGCTGCTTTGCCGTATCTTCAATATCCACTCGGTAGTACCTGCCGCAGTTTTTGCATTGGTTATGGACATCGTAGCGGTAGATCGTCCGGTCGAGGGTCTCCTGATGGCCGCAGCTCAGGCATCGGAAATAGGCGTTATCCTCATCCGCTGTCACCACACCTGCGCCATGACACTTGGGGCATTTCACCTGGATGCCGGAGGTCAGGGCGTTGTAGGCACTGTATGTAAAGTAGGGTTCATCAATGATCCGGCTCATGCGCCCACACACTCCTTTCAGAAAATTGCTTTTACAGCCGAAACCGGAATGGTTTCAAATCTTTTGTTTTGATTGTCAGATCCGAAACGTTCTTTTGCAGGTCCTTTACCTGTTCCAA
Organism: Longicatena sp. 210702-DFI.1.196; assembly: GCF_020563125.1. Classification (NCBI taxonomy): domain Bacteria; kingdom Bacillati; phylum Bacillota; class Erysipelotrichia; order Erysipelotrichales; family Erysipelotrichaceae; genus Longicatena; species Longicatena sp. 210702-DFI.1.196. The sequence goes on from NZ_JAJCPX010000003.1 coordinate 133,518, forward strand.
ATACTCCGCAGGTGCGTGGATCTGCTCCAGATAGCCTATATAGCGGATGATCTGATCCAGCGCCCGTTTCCTGTATTTTGCGATTTCCCCCAAATGGGAATAACTGCGGCCTGACACATAGCTTGGAACATCGATAGACCGAATTGTTTCTATATCAAGCGCCTCATGCTCCTCTTTCTCAGATTGAATGGTGGACAGCATATCTTCCGCAGAAAAACGGATGCCGCGCTCGCAGAGAAACCGTAATTCATCAAACAGGTGGTTCGCCACAAAATGTTCAGCCAAGGGCTCAAAAATCACAGAATCTTGATACCAGCCTCCGTGGGCGCAGGAGATCAGTTCACGGTATCGCTTTTCTGCGATCCACTGGCGCAGCACCTCTTTGCTCCCACGCATCCATGCGTCCAGCCGGGCTTTTGTTTCTTCGGGGCTATCGTTGGCTGTTCCATAGCAGGGCAGGCTATTGGCTTTCAGCCACTTGGTTACTTCTTTGCTGAATTTTGTGTAGCTCAATGTGATACCCCTTTCAAAAATCCCTCAACTGCTCAAACTTCTCAATCAGGGCTTCTTTCTGGAGCGTATCGCCTGGCAGTGCATCCAGGATGCCCCGCAGGGCCATGTAGATCTCATCCCGTTCTTCGGTTTCGATAAAGCCCATCTTGTTGAAGGTCTGGGTATAGGCTGCCACCGCATCCAGCGCCTGGGCCTGGGCGTCCTCGCACGGCTCAGCGGCCAACTTCATCAGTAGGGAACGGGTCTTGCGGTATTGATTGGCTGCCTTTTTCGCAGCAGCGGCGGGGATATGCTCTGCGCCGTCCCAGCCCCGGAAGGGGTTGTCCAGATTTTGCGCCAGCCACTCTGGTTTTCGGGGTTTGGTGATCCGCAGATCCATTCCCGGCTTGCCTTTCCAGAGTTGCTTTGCCGCTTTTGCCGCCGTCTCCGGCAGGCTGGTCATCCAGAACCAGCGAAGCTCCGGCATCTGCTCCGGGGTGGGAATGTCAGCTGCGTCGAAGCCGAACAGATCAAAGGTGGAGAGGTTCGTCAGTTCCCGGAACCCTTCCACGGCGGAGAAGTTCCCCAGGTTTCCCGGCGTGCCCCAGAGCCGCAGTTCCTTTAAGTGGGGATGGACAGCAGCCAGTCCGGTCAGATCAAAGTCTTTCAGCTGAATGCCATGCAGCCCCCATAGGTTCGGCAGTTCCAGGTGCGGGCGGTATTCTCTGATAAATTGGAGGGTCAAACCGCTGCCATCTTCGGGGGCATGTATGGTACAGGCGTCCGGCCCCTTGTTCTGGAACAGGAGCTGCTCCGTTTCCTCACCCAGCCACAGTTCCTCCAGTCCGGTCATGTCCAGCATCAGCTTTCTGATGCTGGTGCCCCGTAGATCAAGTGTCCTCTGACCGTGGTTCAGCAAAGTCAGTTCATCAACGAAGGGGTTTTCTCGCAAAAACTCCAGCAGATCCGGGTGCCACCGCTCACAGATGAGGTCGGAGAGGCAGGGCAGCGCCTCCAGTTCCAGCGCCGAATCGAATGGTGCGTACTGATCCATCACCCGATGGCTGCTGACCTTCACCGGGATACCGCCGATCTCCGTTTGCTCGTCGCTCTCCATGGCCTCCTTGAAGGCCCGCCGCCGCTTTTCCGGGATGGTCTGCCACCTCATCTGCAAATATACATCATAGCCGTTGTCCCAGCCGCCGTAGGAGCGGCAGGGCTGGTCGGTGAAGGGTGGAAGTGTACCCACCAGCGTGTACTGGGGCGTGACCTCCACCGGCACCCGCAGCAGATGGAGGTCACGGGGCCAGTACATGAAGTCCTTGTAGAGCGGACGGAGCTGGGGCAGTTCCTCTGCCGTCAGAGGTGCGTCACCCACCCAGTCCAGAGAGAGGATCACCGCCCAGGGCTCCTTGCTCACCGAGTCCGGCGGCGCGATATAGGCCACCTGACAGGCGGTGTAGCGTTTCAGATATTGGTTATAGACTGTATAGACCTCTCCGGCATTGGCTTTCATGGCACTCTCCTTTGTTCTGTCACATTTTTAATCCTGTTCTTGATAACTGGCTTCAATGTCAATGAACCGCACATACACGGCGCAGACTTCGCCCTTTGCGTCATAGCCGAAGTAGACGGGATAGTAACCATCACCCCAGCCGGAGGAGAAGATGGGCAGGTTGCAGTCCGTGTCCGGCACTGTCCAGTTGAGCCAGTCTCCGTCGCTTCCCTGATATTTGGGGTGAGCTTTGGCATTTTCCTCCATCAAGTCGCAGAATAGGTCGTTATAGGGGTCAATGTCCGGGTCCTCCTCCAGCCGCTTGGCCCAGTATGCCTTAAAGGCCGCCTGGGTCTGGATGTCTGCAATACACCCCATCCCGGCATCCACGCCGAAACCGAAGTAGTCGTCATCTCCCAGCGCCGCGTCCAGATTCTCGTTGCCCACCATGCCCAGCTTATAGCGGACAGGCTTTTCCTGAGAAACCGCCACCTTGACGCAGGCGTAGCGGTCTCCGTATTGTTCGCTGGGCACCACACAGATTTTCACTGGGTAAGTTCCGGCGGGGATCGTTTGAAGGAAAGGCAGAGTGTCCTCCAGCTCCACCAGCGGATCGCAGGCGAAGATCTGCCCGGTGGGGAAATGGACGGCACCGATGTCCAGTACATCCACCGCCATGTTCCCAATCACTTTCTCTGTGAAATGGGCCTCCAAGTCATCTTTACAGGTCAATTTATCCTTGATTGCTTCGTATTTGTTCAGCCATTCAGTTGTAGGCATATCAGTTTCCTCCTGTTGATTCTGTTTCTTGATGTACTCGCTCTTTGAGCCATCCCAGTAGCAGTTCACACACCGGCCATCCTGAAAATGATGGTCACAATTCGGGTAGCCATAGAGAACATGGGCACATTCTGGGCACAGCCCCATCATCTTTGATGAGCCTTTGAAAAACAGGCTGCCGCACTCATCACAAAGGGCCAGTTCTTTTTCTGCCATAGGGCTCACCAGTCCCGTTCCCGGATGGCCTCCTCGGTGTCAATAGGAATGCCAAACCACTCCAGAATGTAGGCCACGGTTGCCGCGATACATTCCCGTGCCACCGTTTCGATCTCGCTGTCGTGCTCGTCAAACTCCTCCTGGAGATCATTGATGCCGCAGACCGCCTCGTCCAGCGTTTCCTGCACCACTTCGGTATCGGTTTCGCCGTTCTCCAGCAGGTCGATGACCTTCTGAAGCTCGTCCTTTACCTTGTCTACCAAAAAAGCAGGATAGTAATTGTCCTGATACATCTCGTCCAGCAGTTTGTAATTGGGGTCAAATGCTTTCATCGTGATTTCTCCTTTCTCATTCAAACATCAAACCGTATGATTCGGTCAGGCTGCCGTCGTCCTCGTGAAATATACACTGATACAGAGGCTCACGCTGGGTTGCTTTGCGGAACCGCTCCAGAACCGGAGCCAGCGGCTCACCGTTAGGGATGCCGAGGGCATCAGACACCCGTTGCAAGCTGTCCATATCCATATCTTCCAAGTTTGTGTTGCGCTGTCTCTGCCCATATTCCTCCAATGTCTTGGAATCCACATACTGCTTTGTGTCACAGCAGTCGTGCCAGCAGATACAGCTCACAAGCAGGGAAAAGAGATCATCCATGCTCTCGGCCAGACGGCCTGCCTCCCCTTCGCTGCTGTAATATCCAATGGAGCCATCTTCCAACAGGTGGTATTCTCCGCCGGAGCCATCTCTGGCAAAGACCATACCGGGCAGGGAGAAGGTGCATCGGCCTTCTGCGTCATCCCGCGGGGACAACTCATCCAGCAGGAAAAAGTCAAACAGGGAATCAAATTCATCCGCCAAATCAGGGTTTTCACGCAATATCTTCAAATAGTCCATAGTCGTTTTCCTCCGTTTACTGTTCTTGCATCAACTCGTGCAGCCTTTCCCGCCACAGTGTTTCTTCAATTATCTCATCACTTTGGTAAAAATGGTCTTTGTCGCGGGCCAGATGATCGGCAAACGGAGCCGCATCCACAGGGGTACAGACTGTGAAACTGTCCCGATCTGCCCCTTTGATCTCCCGGTTGAGGTAATACACCCGCTTAGCATCGCGGGAATACCAGTGCCCAAGCAGTTCCCAGGAAGTCAGCTCTGCCTTGGGAAGCTGTTTGCCGTAGGCATAGATCCGCTTCTCATCTCTGGCAAAATAGGTATCGCCCAACGAGCGGAAAGAGGAAACTTCCGCGCCCTTGATGATCTTCACCTTGCCGTCTCCGTTGTGGAAGTAGACCTGCCGGCTGTCCTTTGCATATCCCTGGGGCGCACCTGAATCGTTCTGGCCGTTGTCCAGCACCTGGAAGGCTGCCAGCTCTACATCTGGGATTCTTCCGCTGGTGGTGTAGACGGCTGTTTTGTCCATGGCGTAGGCATAGTTTAACACCCGAAACGACGCCGGGTCTGCTCCACGCAGGCGAATCCCGCCGAGAAAGCAGGCCGTAGAGGATTTGCCCCAGTAATGCCAGCAGCAGAAGTCTTTGGGCGCAACACCCTTCAACAAGCCGTTTTCATATAGGCCGGAGAAATAGACGGCTCCATCCCGAAGGAAAAATTCGTTGTCCACTGGCTCTGTGTTGGTAATTGGTTGCAGCGTTTCTTCGTGCTCGGCTGTGATGCTCAACTCGATCTCATCGTCGCTGTAAACTAAGTAGAGCCCATGGGGGGCTTTTCTATCGAAATGCAGTTCAATGTCACAATATTTGAGTATCAAAGGCTTTCCGCCGCTTCTCATGGTGGAAACGGCATCGGGCTTCCCGAAGATCTCTATGACCTCATCCTGCGACATTCCAAATTTTAGTGGTAAAATGTCCCGCGGATTCTGCAATATTTGATTGCGCCAAATAGTAAAGTCCTGTTTCATAGTTTTCCGTCCAGTGCCTCCACAGTTTTCATGGCAGCGGAATCAAAGTTGCACTGCCGCAGTTCCCGTTCGATCAGGGCAAACACATCGGGAAAGCACTCGATCTCGTCCTGATACTCATATTTCGCATACAGTTTCCCGTACTCCGAGATCCAAACCTCTGCCGGGTAGTAATAGCCGATGTGGCCGATGGGCTGGCACTTCTGACCAGCTGCCTGCTCGATCTCCGCCAGCTCACAGCCGGACATATCCCGGAAATAGGCTTCTTCCAAATGGTTTTTGATCCCGTTGACCAGGTAAGGGAACAAAGCAAACTCAAAGTCAGCCGCCCATTTCAGCTTTTTCTGTGCCAAGTACCACTCACAGCACAGGCCGAAATACTTGCGGTAAAACCGCTGGGTGGTCTTCATCATCGGGACGCCATGGTCGGCGTAATACTGCTCCGCAATGGAGGTGTCCACACTGCGGCCTTCGTACCACCCGGCGTACTCCATCAGCTGCTTGACCTTGCTGCCCAGATCGCCGGAGATGGGAATGCGTTCTTTGATCATGGGATACCACCTCAGCTCTCATGTGTGATACAGAAAATCTCCTTGTTCAAATCAAAGTAAATCACCATCAGCTCATCGGTGATTTCCGGGTTGAAGGACAGGTCCAGAATGAAAACTTGCTGGTTCATCTCGCTATCCACCAGGCTGCCGAACCGCTTGAGCTTCAAAAAGTCCACCATCTCCGTAAAGGACAGCTTGGATGGGTCGGTTCCCGGAAAAAGTTCCGCCGTAATCTCAGGGCCTACCTCGTCCCGGTGGAACTCCATGAAAAATGTCACAACGCTATGGTAGCGGCTGTCCTCGTCCGCCAGCGCCGCTTTGATGGCGGCTTTGGCCTTTTCCGCCAATTTCTCCGCCTCATCCAGCAGTTCTCCCACCGCATCCATGGCGGCAGGATCAGCAGTCAATTCCTCATCCACATCAAAGAGAAAGGGCAGTCCCGATTCATCGGGAAAGCTGAAGATTTCCTCGCCGGGTGTATATGTAAAATCAATGCGTTTACAGTTCAGTTTCATAATATTATCCTCCTTACCCCTCAATACAGGCAGCTTTGAGATGGGTGATGTAAGTTCTGTTTTCTTCTGTCATCGGTTTGCTCCTCATTCCTCAAACTCGCCCTCGATCATTCCGTTCAGATACCGGCCGGGATCTGCGATGAAGTCATCCCATTTGGCCAGGGGATGGAATTCCTCGTGCTCAATGTCCAGATAGCAGAGTTTCTTATCTCTGGGACTCCACAGCAGCAAATAGTCGCTGTAATTATCCATTTTCGCCATGAGGGAGAGCAGCTTTTTCCGCTTCCAGGTCATCTCCTGCACATCCATGAAGGAGTAGAGTTCCGCCCACTTCACCCATTCCTGCTCCGGGAACTCCAGCCGAAGGGGCCCGGTCTTCAAGTATTCCACCAGCTTGGCAGGCAGCTTGTAGGGAATGAGCTGCCGGATCTTTTCCTGCTCGTTGTGCCATTCCTCCGGCTCCAGGGCCTTCAGGTAGTCGGCCATCTCCTGATTCTTGTTCTGAACCGCCACACTGTAGGGACGGTCGCCGTATTTGTCAACAAGGGTGATGTCTGCCCCCTGTTCCACCAGCCAGCGCACCATGAGGAAATTGTTTAAGCGGGCGGCCTCGGTGACAGGGGTGGAGGCGTAAGGGAACACCATGTCCGGCTTGTGGTAATTGATGTCCGCCCCTTTTTCCAGCAGCAGTTTTGCAAGCTCGGCCTGCCCATCAGACACCGCCGCCCGGAACGCCTCGCCGCCAAACTTGTCCACTGTGATACCGGCTTGCTCCAGCACCTGGATGTTCTCCGGGCGCTTGCCCCAGCGCACTTCCTGGAAGGCACGCTCTTTCTGCTTCGAGCTGAGTTTTGCGGCCTGTCCAGCAAAGAGTGCCACTACCTCCGGCCCACAACAGCGGGCAGCGGTGAGCAGCAGGGGCTGTTCCTCTGCCAGACCGGGATCAGCTCCATGCTCCAGCAGGAAGTGGATCATAGGCACATCGTTCCGAAAAACCGCGATTTCCAATGGCATCAGCTTGATGTATTCGCTGAGCTGGATAGGAGCACCCAAATCCAGCCCGCCTTGGAGCAACGCCTCCAACTTGGGAGTGTCATGGTCACAGATGGCGGCAGCCGTTTCCGGGAGGGTCTCCCAGCGGCCAATATATGCAATTTTGTACATAAGGCACCTACTTTCGTTGTTGTTTCACTTGATAGGGAACGGTCCGGCCCAGCACCCGGCCTTTGCCAACGGCATTGGCTCCCTCATAGATCAAAAATTCCGCATTGTTTTCCAGCGGAGCGTAGTCAATGGTATCTGGATAGAGGGGCTGGGCATTTCCCAAAGCTGGTGTATCAAATGTACACTCGGTTCCGTCCAGAAAGCATACACCCAGATATTCCGTAGTTCCTGTGACCACAAAATTGGGACAATACTTTCCGCTGACCAGGCTGGGTGGTATTTTTCGTTTGCTGTTCCAGAAGACGACCTCCACATGGAGTACCGCCCGGTTTTCATCTGTCCCGATCATGCCGCTTTCCTCCTATCCCACAATGGTGGTTTCTTTGACGGCCAGATTGTCGTAATCCATGGCGATCAGCTTCTCGGCGGCCTGTGGGGTACACATAAACCAGGTGCTCACACCCCAGGCATCCATCCTTGTGACCGTGAAGAAGTCGGTTTCGGTGGGAGTCGGATTTCTTGCGTCAAGATAGTGGTCGGAGTAGAGGTACACCAGATCTACCTCCCGCTCCGGCAGCCACTTGGTCCGGCGCGCACGGGGCTTTCCGTTTTTCAGCGTCTTTTCTCTGGGGTTCTCGAACCATTCCAGCTCCTTGAGTTTCAGGCCAGTGAAGGCATCCATCAGCCGCTGGGCGATCTCCCGGTGGGTAAACACGCCGCAGTTCCGGGAGCCCATCAGCCATGTCTGTATAAAATCGCCCACCTTGCTGCCGGGAGCAGGAGGTCCATAGACGCTCTCATCCGCCCACATGACTTCCATCTTTTCGCACTGATCCGGTCGGGGGCAGGATTGCTTGTTGCCATAACGATACATGATATTCACATAGCCGAAGTTCTTGCCGGTTCGGTCATGGCCGACGGCTTCTATTTTATAAGCAGTGATTGACATTGCAGTTCCACCTCCTTAGCCAGGACAAATCCGCACAGCCCAAGGGATGAGTCAATGACAAATACCCGGATGTGCTCCCGGTCCATGCGCTCCCGCAGCTCCTCGATGCCGCAACAGGCGGGAAAGCCGTAAGGGATGGTACCGTCCAGCAGGTCTTTATACTGTTCAAAAAAACCGTCCACGGTGATCTCATCCATGCCAAAGAGGATGTTGTCCTGGATCACATTCTCAAACCAGTGGGCCAGCAGGCCGGTGAAGTGAACGGATACTTTCTCTCCGGACTCGGTCTGGGTATCCATGTGCAGGGTATGGGCTTCAAAGTCAGCGCAGTAGCACAGGACTCTGTTGTCGTGCAGACCATCAAAAGAGCCAATCAGCGTACTCATAGGGATTCCTCCTCGTCCATGAGCTGCTCCTGCACCTCTTTGGGCAGGTCATTCCACAAAATATCGTATGTAAAATCCCGAATCTCCGGGTAACACTCCCGTGCAGTCTTTTCCGCAATATCTCTATTCAAGTAGTGCATCTCTTGGTGGAAAAACCAGTTGAGTTTTTCCATCAGCCGATAGAGTCGGATCTGTTCTTCTTGGGTCATGGGATTGCTCCTCCTATTTCAATTTCAGTACAAATCCCCAGATGCTCACCACGATCAGGAGGACGCCCAGCAGGAAGAACACCACACGCCGGTATCCTCTGCTGTGGCGGTGGGCATCCCGCGTACCAGTGGGGTCGCAGAGCCAGTTCCAGTTGCGGATCGCCCCAATTAAAATCACGACCCCGATGAGCACCGAGGCAATGTACCAATGCTCTTGCAAAAATGCTGTGATCTGTTCGCTGTTCATTCTACTTCCTCCTCACGCAAATACCTGCTGATATTTCTCTTTTCATACTGTGCAACTTTTTCAGGTCTGCTGGTGCTGCATGGACACGATATGGCAGTCCGGGCAGAACTCCATATAGAGCGTGCCCTCCGCACAGTCAAACACCGTATCCCACTGGATCTGCGCCAGATACTTCATGGGCTTCCCACAGTGGGGGCAGGTATATTTCAGACTCATGTTCTCATACTCCTTTTAGACAATAAAAAAGCCCCACGCCGCACTGTCATAAAGACAGGCTGACGCAGGACATGAAGAAGCCGCGTTGAAGGAGCCGCATCCACCAGCGGATGTAGTTTCTTCAACAACCAAAATATTTTTTTCGTATCTTAAAGCAGCAAATTGCTGTCCAATATATTTGTTCATAGCGGCACCATTTGTTCTGAGCATAGTTTTATATTTTATTATATCACAGCACTCCTTCAATGAAAATATTTTGTTGGAAATGCCAATGAAAAATTTTTGTGAATTTGTTAAGTCGTAGGGGTTGTTATTTCCATAGTATCTGGATGGATCAGAGTGATTGCTTTTCCGTTTCGTAAGGCATAATTGACTGTCTGTGCTGTGCCTGAGCGCAGCTTTTTCTGATTATCAAACACACCGATGATGTACTCTGCATGATCGACCATATAATAATTTCTTTTTTTATAACTGGAAACATCCGCAGAATGTGAAATAACAATCGAATCGTTTGCGTTTTGGATCAGCTTTTTCAATCTATGTCTACTCTGATCCGGCCATTTAGAGTCATAGCCGATGAAGGGAATTACAACGATAATTTTAATATCCTCGTATCCTGTTTGTGCTTTCAATGTTAGCAGCTGTTCTCCAGCCCACATATCCACACCAAGAGCACCGCCGACAAAAAAAGTACGGACAAATTTCTCGTCATGGAGTATACGAAACTGCTCCAGGAGACATTCTTTTAGCTTTTGGCATAGAGGATCTTCCTCATTATATCCAAAGCAAAATCTTGTTGGTCTGTGGCCGGTAATGGCACAGGCATACTGATTCATACAAATCACCCTTAATAACTGCCTTGATTACGCATATAAAGCAAAAATAACGCAAATAATAATGCGTATAAAGGTTATATTACAAAATTATAACACAACACATACGAAGTATCAAGAATTGCTTTCTGCTATGCTAAAAGAGCAGAGAGGTGAGCGTATGGACGAAGAATTTATCCGCAATCGAATCACAGAATTACGATTGAAAAAAGGCGTTTCAGAATACCAGATGAGCATGGAGTTAGGGCAGAACAGAAGCTATATTCAGGCAATTTCTTCCGGGCGTTCTATGCCGTCTATGAAGCAGTTTCTCAACATCTGTGAGTATTTTGAAATCACGCCGCTTCAATTTTTTGATGCACAGGAGAATAACCCTCAGCTTATCAAGAAGCCTTTGGACGGAATGAGAAAGATGTCAGATGACGATCTGATTATGCTGATTGGTTTTATAAGTCGCTTAAACACAGAAAACTAACGATAGGAGGCAGTAAGCGTCCCGTCGTTAGTTTTTTATTTTATGCGCAGCATATTGTGGCAAGCAATGCTTGTGGCTATCCATTTCGCCACAAACTGCTTGTTGAGGGCAGTGCCCCCAAGCCCCTTTGAACACAGAATTTCATTCTGTGGCTGCGCGTTCTACGAACGCTTTTGACCAGGACCAGCTTATCGCTGGCCGTGGTCTTTTTCTTTTTCAACATCCTGTTCTACCTCCATTTTCAGCACTCGATCCACATTGGCCTTTGCCGTTAAAAGCTCCCGCATTTCCTCACGGGAACGCCGGTACTCGGCATAGGTCTTTTTCTTTTCTTCCAGCAATTTCGCGTACTCCGTCTGTAACTCTTTGACCTTGGGCAGCTTCTTGACGCCCATCTCATCAAAGGCATTCTTAGCAGCCTGGTGGAGCAGAATTTCTTCCTCATGTTCCTCCCGGAATTTCTTAGAGTAGCCTGCCTTGCGGTATGCCACATAGACCTCACGGGTCTTGGCATAATTTACAATGTGAGTACGCAGAACAGCAATCTCTGCCATGCGCTTTTCAGCCGCTTTGATCTGCGCCGAAAGCTCATTGTGATGTGCCGTGGCAGCCGCAGCCTTTTCTTCCAAAACCGCATACTCCAGCAGGTTATTCTCTGACAAGTAATTCATGGTCTGCGCCATCTGCTTGAGGTTGAACACCTTAGCCCATCGAGCATAGCCAGCACCTTTTCCAGCCTGCAATTTTGCCTGAATGTCCACCAGCAGATTGACCTTCTGCGTCTCTGCCTGTGTAACTATTTTCTTTCGTGGGGTATGCGCTTTCTTCCCGGAGAGAACCGCCTGCAAATCATCTAATCCATATCCTTCGCCCAGGCTGTCCATTCGGGCGGCTTTCTCCCAGCCGGGGAGTTTCAAACGATACGATTTTCCGCGCTTTGATACTTCACAGCCGGACTCTTTTAGCAGCTTCAGCAGTTCCTCAAAATTAGCAGGACTTTGTGATAATGCGTTGTCAATCGCTACACGCAGCAGCTCTCGGTGAGAGGGCTTTGCCTGATCGCCCAGCCACTTGTTATAGCTCTTTCCGTGAGGTTTCGGATTCTCCACAATGGATAGTCCGTTTTCGACGCAGATGGTGTCACTTAACTGTCGGACTGCCTTGGTGCTGCCCCAAAAGTTTCGGAATTTCCGGTCATATTCTAAGCTGACCGATGACCAGATAATGTGATTGTGAATGTGCGACTTGTCTATGTGGGTGCAGACCACAAAGGCATGATTGCCCTTGGTGAATCGCTTGGCAAATTCCACACCCAGCCGATTGGCTTCCTCCGGTGTGATCTCACCGGGGCGGAACGACTGGCGCACATGATAGGCGATCACATCATCCGCACCTCGCACTCGTCCGGTCGCGGCAAGGTACTGCCGCTTTGCCAGAAGGAACTCTGCATCCGCAGTCCTGCTGTCACACGCATAGCCGGTAATGAGCCTGCCATTATCTGTTTTTTTGGGATTGGCCACATAGTCGATGATGTCACTGATCGCCCGACTTTCTGTGCGGCCCTTGCCGACATGAAGCGGCATGATTCTTGTGGTTGCCATAGGTCAGACCTCCTTCCCGAAAAGAAAACGGCCTGCCATAGCAGACCGCTTTCACTATTCTATAAAACTTTCTTCATCGAAAAAATTGAACTCATCATCTTCTAAGTGTCTTGGTGGAAATCTCATTTCATATTGCTCTTGCGCCAATGCACGGACATCAGGCCGCCTATTCTTTAGTCGATTTTTCAGCCAGGACAACTGCTCTTTCGATAGCCTCCATGGAAGATTCAAAAGACGATTCAGTGTCATCAGTTCAGCCTGCTTTTCTGCTGGTAGCGAAGCACAGGATTTACAAATGTGGGATGCATGACCTTTGCCTGAAAAATTTTCGTTGGCTTTGTATTCACCACAAACTTTACAATAGTGTCCATGCTTTTTCATAAGCTGATGCCCTTCTCACAAAGAACATATAACCTGCGAATTGCTTTCATAATCACATCCCATTCCAAATCAGAAGCATAAGAAAACTTTTTACGGTATGCCTCCCAAAGTTTTTGCATAACCGAATCATTTTCCACTTCGTCAAAAACTTCTTCAGCCTGGTTAAGATACTTCTCCGATCCCCGTTTATGAGCAGTTGCCAGAAGCGCATCATGTAAAATTTTCGGGTTCAGCGTGGTTCCATGCAGCTGTTCTAAAATGTAAATATCGTAGAAATCTCTCATGCGGGTATTGGTTGTGGTTCTAGTAATAATGGTTTCCAGTTTTTCTGCCAGCACAGTTTCTAAATTATAAGCCCAAATATCAATGGAGCGATCTTCCAGCATAAGTTTGAATGAATACCGAACCTCTCTTGGAGTGATTGCATCTCCCGTAGAAATATCAATTTTCAAAGGGGTCACTACACCATCGAATGTTGTACTCATGCTGACACGAATCCCCGGATACTCTGCTTCATCCATAATCTCCGAAATACTTTTCAGCTGAAATTTAACACCATCATCAATCGGAACAGTTACGATTGATGAAATTAGATTCTCAATATCCTCCACATTAACATTAGCTCCTTTTATGGTTGCATCCAAATCCATCGTAGAGCGGGCATCCAATCCAACCATAGCCGCTACCAACATACCACCCTTCAAGATAAACTTATCACGATACTCAGAAAGAGAAATACGCTCCAAAAAACGCTCCATCATGTAGTTCCTCATTAAAATCTGAGCATCTGCGGATTTTTCTCTGGAAAGGTTTCGTATTAAATCTTTAAGCTGTCTTGCTGTTTTTATCATAAAAGTACCTCCAAATACTGTCGTAAAATTTTTTCCACCTTGAACATCCCAGCATATTGCATTAAAGCTCGCAGGTTCTTATCTTTTCTACGGGCATACGCTTTCAGTGCTCCCTGAAAGGTCTGAATTTCAATTCTGCTACGGCTTCTGAGCAAATCACAGATTGTTCGCTCCATATCATAAACCGGCACAGTATGCCCGAACGGAGTTTTCGCTGTTGTAAGTCCTACATCATGTAAGTCTGCTTTAATCGTAAAAACTTGAATGCCTTCTGCTTTCATTTTGCTTGGATTGCATCCAGTTTTGACCGTAACTGTATATTCTATTGGTTCACGGTCTGTCAGATCGTGAAAAAATAAAGCTGTTTCATGTGAAAATACTGCTTGTTCAAATCGCAAATGAAGCAGATACATGGCATCCACCCAGGAATCTTTGGACAGATAAATCCCATGTGCGACTCTATCCAAATCTCGTGAACGCACATAATCATAAAATACCGGCTTTGAAATTCCAGAAGATACGACCTGCGATGTTCGCAGCATTCCTTCTTGTTCTGTTAGCATCTGATCCAGCTGTTCAAATTGTCCCATCATATCACTTCCTTTCGCACTAATATTATACGCGATATTAGTTCAAAAGTAAAGTCGTGGATATATAGTTTCTCTTTCCAAATTTAACAGACGGTGTCTGGCATTTTTATGGTTTTGCGTATTTTTATCCATAAACCAACTCCTGAATTGCAAATTTCAAACTCTGCACCTTACCCATCAGCCAGATTGCAGCCAACGGCAGCCCCATAGGGCTAATCAAAAATGCCATAACCAGCAAAATCACACCATTCTGCGGGGAATAGGTAAGCAGCACAGCCACACCAAGCAGAGCAATCACGGTACTGAACAGGCCGAGCACCAGACCGGATATGTAGATCAGCCCTGTGCAGAGCCAGACAAAAAGTGTCAGAACCAAAATGACCGGTGCAGTTATAATCATCAAAAGCCCTTTCAAAATCTTCATGTCATTTCCTCCTTGCAGCGTTCTTGGTATCTTTTCTAATCATATTATCCGGCATGGGCAGGCAAAAGACAAGGATACCGATAAAAAGAAAAAGCGGAGAGAGGAGCAGCGAAGTAATGCCGTTCCTCCCTCCGCAAATGGAGTATCTATCCCCGTTATAAAAGTTTGGAAAGCTGGGTAAGGATTTCCTTTACGCCCTCCCATAACTGTTCCTGCCGCTGGGATATATCCTCCAAGTCAGCATCATAAACCCGCCCAGTCTCATGCACTTTACGGGTCAGCTGGTTTAAGTTGTTGCTGCTTCGGCGCATCAGGGAAACAAGCTCCTTCAGCTCCGGCAGCTCCAGCTTGACTACATACCCATCCAGCGCCATTTTTCTTAGATAGGCTTCACGGTTGGAGGTTCCAAACTGAGACATTTTTTGCTCAATCACAGCAAGCTCCTCCGCTGAAACTCTAAAGTTTAATTGCATATCCCGCTTACGCTTTGCCATAGTTATCGCTCCGGCTCCCGTTTCTTTGAGGCGGCGGGCTTATGGGCCGGCAGCTCCTGTTTGAGCTTATCCCGTACTGAGGGACGGGACGGTTGCAGTTTTTCTCCCTGAGTACGGCTACGCTGCTGTTCTTCACGCACCAGATCAATAAAGCCATCCAGTACAGCAGGGTGGCTGTTCAGGACATAACCACAACGGACGGTTTCGGGGTTCTCGTTGGGAATGGTCTTAGCCCATTCCTTATTGCGTCGGGAGTAGCGCCCATCCCAGTCCTGAAGCTGGACGGTGTTGGCCAGAACCAAAGCCACACGCTCCATGCCATAGGTCTCGATCACACCCTTTGCCGCATCGTGACTGAGATACATTCCGTCGAAGTGTTCCCGCACCGCCGCTTCAATGGACTCCTTGCATTGGAGATTTACATTGTTGAAAGCTCGGTACTGCTCCAGCTCCCCATGTTCTCTCGCATAGGCGGCAGAGTGGGGATAGACCGGTGTTGTTCGCAGTTCCTCTTTAGCTCTGCACACATCATTGGCACGGTTCTCAATGCTGTCCCGGATCACATCCATGTGGCCGGTCTCCAGCTTTTCAAAATAGCGGTACACATCCGCCAGCGGCGAGGGAGATTCCAAAAGCGCCTCTGCCTGGGCATCGGTCAGCTCCAGTTCCTCCATCGCCATCACGATGTCCTCACGGATGGTGTACTCATAGGTGTGGTGCAGAATTTCTTCCGGGGGCTGGCTTTTCAGCCAGTCCCTGTATTTGTCCTGCTCAGCGGCCATCTTTTCATAAAGGGCCATATTCAAATCGTTGGTATTCATGTTATCGCACCTCCTCATGTTGTTTTGGTTTCTTGTCAGTACTGCGGGGCGGCACCGGGCGTTTCAGATGATCCAATACCGAAGGCCGTGTGCTTTTGGCAACGACAGCTTCATCGTGTGCCGGTCCCTTTCCGTCGATGTTGAGCAGGGTATCCAGCTCCACCAGACGGGCGTTTTTGCTTCTCAGTTCTTCTTCATAAAGGAATGGCTTTCCAACTTCCTCCTTTGCGGCAGCCTGCTGCTGACAAAGGTTATCCAGCTGGGCCTTTGCCGCCTCCAGACGCTGTGGCATCTGGGCGAGGGCATTGTCGATGCGGGTAAGATTTCCGCGAGGGTCTGTACCAAGGGTTGCCCTGTGGGTCATCTGGCCTTTCAACAGGAGCGTATATTCCTGTTTCCAAGCGGAAAATTCCACGGACATGGCATAGCCCCGGTAGCTGCCGATCTGTACCGGATCGGAGGTTTTGACCTCCTTGCAGGCATCCAAAAGGGCAGCACCGGCGTTCTCCTTATCGGTCAGCAGATCTCCACGGATCTCCATACCGGCAAAGCCGTCCTCCGGGTGCGGGTGAGCTGCCAAAACCTCCAGATCAGATTCAAAGCCCTTGATAAAGCCCTTGTGCTTTTCAATCTCCTCCGGGAAGTATTTGAGCAGCTGGTCCTCCAGACGATACTGCTTGCTCTGGTGGTCGGCTTTCATCAGCTTCAGGCGGGATACTTCCACATCCAAATCCATACGCTCTTTGATACGGGGGTCTCCGGCGCACAGGGCTTTGATCTCGGCAAAACTGAGGGCGGTTTCATCCACATCATCGCAGGAGCGCACCGGCGATTTAGAAGTCATGATCTGGGAAATGAATTTCTGCTTATTCTCCACCGTCTGCCAGAGGTATGCGTCAAAGGTTCCTTCGGTCACATAGCGGTACACATGGACAAGGGGATTCTGGTTGCCTTGGCGCTCGATACGGCCCTTGCGCTGGGCGAGGTCTCCGGGTCTCCACGGACAATCCAGATCATGAAGTGCCACCAGACGGTCCTGCACATTGGTGCCTGCGCCCATCTTGGCAGTGCTGCCCATAAGTACACGCACCTGACCGGTACGAACTTTGGAGAACAGCTCCTTTTTCCGCACTTCGGTATTGGCTTCATGGATAAAAGCGATCTGGTCGGCAGGCATCCCCTGGACAATGAGTTTCTGACGAATATCGTCATATACCGTAAATGCCGGTTCCTGCTCCGGCAGAGGCACAGCGCCTTCCAATGCGTGAAGCAGTGGATTATCCAGTGTTTTCGCCGCCTTGCTTGCAGGGGCTTTTGCCTGCGGGGTAGAAATGTCGCAAAACACCAGCTGGGTCAGCTTGTCAGCTTCGCCATCCCGCCAGATCTGCATGATGTTCTCTACGCACTGATTAACCTTTGTGCCGGGTTCATCCGGCAGCATCTGGTTGACGATCCTCTGGTCCAGCCCCAGCTTGCGGCCATCCGAGGTAATCTTGAGCATATTGTCCTGAGACGGGTCAACGGTTCCACTGTGTACCAGCGATGCGCGCTCCGAAAGAGCCTTGACCATTTCCTGCTGATGTTCGGTAGGCTGTGCCACAATGTTGTGGTATTCCACTTCCGGGGTAGGCAGATTCAGCTGGTCGGCAGTCTTAATGTCGGCCACTTCTTTGAACAGGTTCATCAGCTCCGGCAAATTAAAGAACTTGCTGAATCTCGTTCTTGCCCGGTAGCCGGTTCCCTCCGGTGCCAGCTCCAATGCTGTGACAGTCTCCCCAAATCGGGAAGCCCAGCAGTCGAAGTGGGTCATGTTCAGTTCTTGCAGGCGTTCATACTGAAGGTAGCGCTGCATGGTGTAAAGCTCGGTCATGGAGTTGCTGACCGGTGTGCCGGTGGCAAAGATCACGCCACGGTTTCCGGTGATCTCATCCATATAGCGGCACTTGG